>CADBMC010000091.1 GCA_902795635.1 uncultured Coriobacteriaceae bacterium
GAGGTGCCGTCGGTCGAGGTGCCGTCGGTCGAGGTGCCGTCGGTCGAGGCGGCATCCGTGCCCGTGGCGGCATCGGCCGACACGGCGTCGAGGCCCGTCACCTGGCTCTCGGTCGTGAGCTGCGCCATGTCGCCCACCCAGCGGGCGCGCACGAGGTCGAGCACGCCGTTGCTGGAAAGCTCGTTGAGCGCCTGCTGCACGGAGGTCTGGAGCTGGGTGTTGTCCATGGCGACGCCGATGCCGATGGATTCCGGCACGTCCAGCGTGCCGGCCACGTGGATGTCGGAGTACACGGCAGCCAGGTAGCCGCCTGAGTAGGCGTCGCACAGCACGTAGTCCACCGTGCCGGACTCGAGCGCGTCGAACGCGTCGTTGAGGTTGTCGAACTCGTTCTGCGTCATGACGAGGCCGGACTCGTTGAGGGCGCGCTCGGATGCAGAGCCCGCCTGCAGGCCCACCTTGGCGTTGGCGAGGTCGGAGGCGGAGACGACCGTCGCATCGCCCCTGTGGAAGAAGGCCGTCGCGTCCTCGGCATAGCTGCCGACCAGCGTGAGGGTCTCGGAGGAGCTCGAGCCGAAGCCCATCACGATGTCGCAGTCGGCGGCGGCGGAGTCGGTCGTGCTCGTGAGGCCGACGAAGCTCACCTGCAGGCCGAGCTGGTTGCCGAGGGCGGACGCGAGGTCGATGTCCATGCCCGAGAGCTCGCCGGTGTCAGACCGCACGACGAATGGCGCCTGGGCGTTGAGGTTGACGCCGACGATGAGCTTGCCGCTCTCCTTGATGGTGGGCGTGGAAAGCGAGGGGCTGAGCGCGTCGACCTCAGCCTGCTTGGCGTCGGAGACGCTCTTCGGGCTGAGCTCGATGCCGGCGACGCTGCATCCGCAGACGCTCAGCACGACGAACGCGGCAAGTGCCGCGATAAGGGCCCGAAACGGGCGTCCAGCCTTCCCCATGACTCTCCCTCTCTTCCGAAGCGCCTGCCGCGCATCGCGTTCCCAAGTCGTTCCTGGCCAGCTGACCTGGTCTTTGCCCCCACACTCGCGTACCGGGGCCTTCGCTCGGGCGCCGCGGCGCCTTCACTTGCGACCCTCTCGCCCGCGGGGCGGTATGCCCCATACGTATGACGGGCGGTACGACTTACCTCTAGGACGAGCCATGATCGCCCCCGCGCGCACGCGGGTGGCTTACGTGGATCCCTTCGGCCTCGTCTGCCTTGGACTAGGAGGCCCCGCGCACGCGCGAAGCCGCCGCAACCACAGACCCGGACAGGAACTTCACAATTATACAGCCAGGACCTGGTGGCATTCGGCACGCTTGCTCCTCACCATACCCGTGCCGCGGCAGCCCCCATCACCCCCGAGGCGCCGCGCGCAAGAAGCGCCGATGCGCAGGCGCGCATCGAGGCGCCGGTGGTCACCACGTCGTCCACGAGCAGGAGCCGGGCGCCGGCGACGTCGGCGTACACGACGACCGAGCCCGCGAGGTTCTTCTGCCTGCCCTCGCGGCCGAGCGCGCGCTGGTCTGCCGCAGGCAGGCGGGCGAGCGCGTCCGCCACGGGGATGCCCGTGGCGCGCGAGAGCGAGCGGGCGACGAGCTCCATGTGGTCGAAGCCCCTGCGCGCGAACGCCTCTGCCGTGGCCGGCACGAAGCAGATCCCGTCGATCGCGTCGAGGTCCGTCTGGGTCTCGTCGAGCGCGACGGCGATGGCGGCGGCGAGGTACGGAGCCAGCCGCAGCTCGTGCGCGTCCTTCAGCAGCGTGACCATGCGGCGTGCCGCCCCCTCGTAGGAGAGGGCGCAGACGACGCGCAGGTCCCACGAGGCGTCGCACGCCGTGCACACGAGCCAGCCGAAGGGGGCGCCACAGGTGGGGCACGCCCAGAGCTGCGACACCCATGGCAGCCGCGCCTCGCATGCGGGACACAGCAGCGCCCCCGGCTCGCCGCACCCCACGCACCTCGTGGGCCACATGAGCTCGCCGAGCGCCTCCGCGAGAGCCGCCGCCGTGCCTCCTGCCGAAGGCGCGTGCGTCCCGCTCATGGCCGCGCCCCTTCGCGAGCGGCCTGCGCGAGGCGGCCCGTCCGAGACGCGACCCTATGCGATCCGAATGCCCCCATGGGCAGAGCTTCGCATAGGGCATCTCACGGCCTTGCATGCCTGGGCACACGCACGGCCGACAGGCAGGGACGTTCGCGCCCGCAGATGGCAGGATTCTCCCGTGCGGCGTTCGCCCGGGACCTCGCGTCTCCACGACAAGAGCATCCAAGCCGCCAGCGCGCATCCGCCGGCCGGCGTTGGCAGGCAGCGAAGGCGGCACGAGGGCCGGGGAGAGGCGCTCAGCGCACGAAGGCGCAGGCGTTCTCCCAAAGGGCACGGTAGGTCCGCTCGCGCGGGATGCCCAGGGCCTCGAGCCGGACGTCTGCCACGCACGCGGCCGAGAAGCCCACCATCGCGCTCTCGCACTCCATGCCGCGCAGGGGGACGGGCGCCATGTAGGGCGCGTCGGTCTCGGCGAGCAGCAGCCCTTCCGGGCAGGCGGCGGCCGCCTCGCGGATGTCGTCGGAGCGCAGGAACGTGACGGCGCCGCCGAAGGCGATGTGGCAGCCGAGCCGCGCGAAGCCCTCGAGCACGTCGGGGCCGGAGGTGAAGCAGTGCAGGTCGCATCCCGCCTCGGGCACGCCCTCCTCGGAGAGCACGCGCTCCGCCAGCGCATGGGCGGCGCAGGCCGGGTCCCCCTTCGCGTCGCGGACGTGCAGCTCGCAGGGAAGCCCCAGCTCGTGCGCCATGCGGAGCTGCATGCGGAAGGCCTGCTCCTGCACCTCGGGCGCAAGCTCGTTGTAGGGGCCGAAGTCCAGCCCGAACTCCCCCACCCCGCAGCACCGCGGGTCGGCGAGCAGCCGGCGCAGGCGGGCGAGGCAGTCGTCGTCGATGCTCGCGGCGCCGTACGGATGGACGCCGGCGACAATCCTCAGCCGCGAGGGCATGCGGGCGGAAGGGGCCTCGCCGGAAAAGCGCGGCAGCTCGGCGCCTTCGGCGACGCACGCGTCAACGAGACGCTGCGCATCCTCCTGCCATGCCGAGAGCGCGTCGAGGGCATCCGTGGCCGTGGCCATCTCGGTGGGGTCCAGCGGGACGACGAGAAGCGCCACGCCCGCAAGCGCCGCCCGTGCGAGCTCGGCCGCGGGGTCCGCCGACCGTGCGGGGAACAGATGGCCGTGCGTGTCCGCCAGAGGCGCCAGCGGCGCGGGCATCTCGCGCACGCGGCCCTTCTTGTCATGGAAGAGGGCGCCGTCCTCGCCCAGAACGCGCGCGAGGGCGCCGCCCTCCAGTCGTGTGCCCTCCACCTGCGCTCCCTTCGACCTCCCGAGGATAGCGCTGCGAGCGCCGTCGGGGGCCGTCGGGAGCGAGGCGAGGGCTGCCTTGCCCCTGATGCAGCTACAGGGTGGCGGTGCCGCGGGCAGCCATGTCCTCCGGGCTCTGGTCCTTCTCGAAGGTGTGCGGGTCGTTGCCCACGCGCATGCCCTCCGAGTTCAGCGCGGAGATGGCGTCCATCTCGGCCTGGGTGAGCTCGAAGCCTCCCAGGTCGAGGTTCTCGCGCATGCGCGACTCATGCACCGACTTGGGGATCACGACGTGGCCCTTCTGCAGGTGCCAGCGGAGCACGACCTGCCCGCAGGAGACGCCATGCGCCGCGGCCGCGGCCTCCACCGGCTCAGAGGCGATGTCCTGGCCATGGCCGAGCGGCGAGTAGGCCTCGATGCGGATGCCCTTGCCCTGGCAGAATGCGTCGAGCTCGGGCTGCCAGTAGCGCGGGTGCGACTCGATCTGGTCCACGCACGGCAGCTCGCCGCACTCGCGTTCGAGGCGGTCGAGATGCTCGGGCAGGAAGTTGCACACGCCGATCGCGCGGACGGCGCCCTCGTCGCGCAGGCGCTGCATGGCGCGGAAGCTGTCCGGGTAGGCGTCGCGCGCGGGGCTCGGCCAGTGGATGAGGTAGAGGTCGACCACGTCGATGCCCAGCTTGGAGCGGGAGTCCTCGAAGGCGTGCAGCGTCTCGTCGTAGCCCTGCCGGTAGTTCGGCAGCTTCGTGGTCACGAACACGCCTTCGCGGCCGAATGCCGCAAGCGCGCGCCCGACGCCCTCCTCGTTGAGGTAGGCGGCCGCGGTGTCGATGTGACGGTAGCCGATAGCGAGCGCCTGCTCCACGGCCGCCTGGGTCTCGGAGGCGGGGATCATGAACGTGCCGAACCCGACCTGGGGGATCCTCACGCCTCCCGCGAGCTCCACCTCTGCCGTCTCTTGAGTGTTTGCCATGCTTGCCTCCTGGATTCCTCAATGCCGCATATGCGGCATGCGCCTTCGTTCTCCTTCGTTGCCATGGTAGCCCCTGCGCCGTCCGGGCCTGCGCACGCGGCGCCCGCAGCGCGCCCCTTGCGCCCGCATGGCAGGGCCGCCCGACCCAACGGCCAGGCGGCCCAAGCGGAGCCCGCGGGCCCCGCGCAGAAAAGATCTTTGCGTGCTAGAAGATGCCCAGGAAGGACGTGAGGATGCCCAGCGCCAGGATGCCGAGCGAGAGCCACTGCATCTTCTGCGTCACATGCTCGAGCACGTAGAGGACGCCGAAGATCAGCAGCAGCGGCAGCAGCCCGGGCACGATGCCGTCGAGCGTGGCCTGAGCGGCCTCGTTGGCGAGCGAGAGGCTCACGTAGGAGCTGCCGAGCGCGCCCATCATCATCATGCCGATCATCGAGGAGCACTCGATCACGCGCGCCACCATGCCGCCCGTGAAGAGCCTCTGCAGGGCGGAGGTGCCGAGGCGGTAGCCGAGGTTCGTGAAGAAGAGGCCCTCGGCGACGGTGATGGCCGGGTAGCCGAGCATGAACGGCAGCACGCCCATGGGGTTGCCCTCCATGGCATACGGCAGGCCGATGCCGATGAGCAGGTAGAACAGGATGCCCCAGTCGATGGTGTCGCCCACGCCGGCGAACGGGCCCATGAAGCCCACCTTCACGCCGTTGATCGTGGCCGTGGCTTCGTCGGGCGTCATCGCGCGCGTTATGGCCTGCTCCTCCTCCATGGCCAGCGCCACGCCGAGCGCCGAGGAGCCCCAGATGCCCTCGGTGTTGAAGTACATGAGCTCGCGATGGAGCGCGGAGGAGAGCTCCTCCTCGTGCTCCTTGCCCGGATACATCTTCCTGAGCGCCGGCACCATGGCGTTGCACACCGAGAGGGCCTGCATCTTCTGGTAGGAGTGCGGGACCTCGCAGAACAGCCACCAGCGCAGGAAGAAGCGGCTCGCGTCGCCCTTGCCCAGGATGCGCGCCTCGTTGCCGACGTCGGCGGCATCCTCCTCGTCCTCTTCCTCCTCGAGCCCCTCGCGCGCCTGCCCCACGACGTCGGAGCGGAAGAACGTGGCGAACAGCGCGATGCAGATGGAGAAGATCGCGCAGGCCATGACCGAGAGGCTCCCGTACTGCACCATGAAGTAGCCGATGAGGAACAGCGGCACGTACTTCTTCTGGCCGATCACCATGATGGTGAGGGCGAAGCCCAAGGAGGGCAGCATCCCGCCTGCGACCGAGAGGCCGTGGCTCAGCCACTCGGGGATGGCGTTCAGGATGGACGTGACGAAGTCCGCACCGAAGTAGACCGAGCAGAAGATGAGCGGCCACACGATGATGGCCTTCACGATGATGGGGTACAGGAAGCCGCAGCGCCAGATCTTGGCCGTGTCGCACGCGTCGGCGGCGCGCTCGGCCGGCTCGCAGAACAGCCCGTCGAGCAGGTACTTCACGATGGACAGAATCGAGAACAGGAGGCCTATGGGCACGGCGAGCGCCATGGCAGCGCCGGTGTCCATGCCCGATGCGAGGGCGATGGGGATGGCGATGGCGCCTGCTGCCCCGGAGTCCGCCGGGATGTTGCCGCCCGGCGTGATGATGCCGAGGTAGATGGACATGATGTAGGCGCCGAGCGTCACCGCCGTGGCCATGTCCCCCATGAAGGCGCCGAGTATGAGGCCCATGACCAGCGGCTCTCCCCAGGCGCCGCCGGCCGTGTAGCCGGGGTAGCCGATGCCGTAGGTTATCGTGTACCACGTCGCCGATACGAGCGCTCCCGTGAGCAGCATCCGACCATCCCCTTCGCCATCTTTGCCTTCGATGCGGTGCATGGACGCCCCAACGACGACCATGTCGAACTGTATCCCGGCAAGCGCCCGCCCCATGGACGAACGATGCCCCAATCCCCCAGCGGCGGCCGATCACCGGCACCCCGGCGCGCCCAGCAGGGCGCCCTTATGACGAGCGTCCCCTCCCAGACGCCCTCCGAAGCCGCTCGCGGATGCCGCGCCATGCCTCCGACACGATCACCGAGAGGAACACCAGCGCGAACCCGATGCCCAGGCGCGCCGTGAACGAGTCCATGCCGAACAGCAGCGAGAACGCGGCGCCGAACGGCGACTCGAGCGAGGAGATGAGCGAGATGGAGGTGGGGTCCGCCTTGGAGAGCGCCAGGTTGAGCGCCACCTTGCAGAAGCAGGTGCTCATGATGCCGTGGTAGGCGAAGCACAGCACGATGTCGGGCGTGATCGACGCGGGCTGGATGGGCCCCTCGAAGGCAAGCGACGCCGCAAGCGACAGCGAGGCGACCACGATCGCCTGCCATATGGTAAGCGCGAACACGTCCAGTCCGTCGCCGAGCTTGGCCACGAGCACGAAGCCGAACGCGAACGCGACGGCGGAGCCGAACACGATCACGTCGCCGGGGTTGAGGGGAAGGCCGCCGTCGGCTCCGATGAAGCCGAGCCCGCAGGCGCACAGCAGGGCGGCCACCACGTTGTGGGGCTCGGGCTTGCCCATGCCGAAGAGCATGCCCAGGAACGGCACGATCACGCAGTAGCACCCCGAGATGAAGGCGCCCTTGCCGGGTGTCGTCATGGAGAGGCCGAGCGTCTGGCAGCCGTAGCCGAGCCAGTCCGCGATGCCGCAGGCGATGCCCGCCCACGCCATGCGCGAGCCGAGGCTGGCGAGGAAGCGCTTGTGGAACAGGACGAGCAGGACGATCGCCGCGATGCCGAAGTCGATGGTGAGGATCTGGAACGTGGGCAGCGCCATGGCCAGGTGCTTCTGCACCATGAAGCCGCCGCCCCAGATGATCGACACGAACATGACGAGCAGCTTGTAGCGTGCCGCCGACTCGCCCGTGGGGCTCGTCGCGCTTGCCGTGTCCGCGCGCGCGTCAGCGGCCATCCCGCATGCCCCCCTGCCATCCCGCACGGCCAAGCGCGGCAGCGAGCCTCACGAAGTCTGCGGGCGAGAGCGACTCGGCACGCGCGCGCGCGTCGATGCCGCAGGCGGAAAGTGCCTCCAGAAGCGTCGCGGCGTCGAAGCCGGAGGACGTCATGGAGTTGCGGATCGTCTTGCGACGCTGGGCGAAGGCGGCGTCGATCACCTGGCGCACGCGCGCGAGGGCGGCATCATCGAGCGGCTCGCCCGTGGCCGGGTCGGCCATGAGGCGGCGCTCGATGCGCACCACGGCAGAGCCCACGTGCGGGGGCGGCATGAAGTTGGCGGGCCCCACCTCGAAGCGCCCGGAGATGGCTCCCACCAGGGCGAGCTTGGCCGTGTAGGCGCCATACGTCTTCGTGCCCGGACGCGCCGCCATGCGGTCGGCCACCTCGGCCTGCACCATGACGACGGCCCGCTCGAGCGAGGGCATCTCGTCCATGCAGCGCAGCACGAGCGTGGCCGCCACCTGGTAGGGCAGGTTCGACACCAGCTTGTTCGGCATGCGCACGCCGTCCGGCCCCTGCGCTGCCGGCAGGTCCCAGAGGGCGGCCGCCAGCTCGGAGGTGCCCACGCGCAGGGCGTCGCCCTCGATGAGCGCCATGCGACGGCCGCCCGCGGCGCCGCCGTCCCCCGCCACGCCCGCGCAGGTGGCGGCGAGCACGGGCGGCAGGTCGTGGTCCGCCTCGATGGCAACGACGGCCCCCGCGCGCGGCAGCATCGCGCAGGTGAGCGTCCCGATGCCGGGGCCCACCTCGAGCACGACGTCTTCGGGCGAAAGCTCCGCCAGGCCCAGGATCCTGCCGATCACCGCATCGCTCACCAGGAAGTTCTGGCCCAGCCGCCTCTTGGTGGCCAAGCCGAACTCCTCGAGCACCGCGCGGGTGGCAGAGGGCGTCGCAAGCGGCGAGTAGGCCATCACTCCGTCGCGAGGCGCGGGAAGAGCGCCTCGCCCTTTGTGACGGGCACGCCCTGAGGCACGCCGCCCCACGCGCAGGCCGCGGCCAGGTCGTCGCAGCCGGCCTCGTCGGCGGCGCCCAGACGGCACAGCACCTCGGCGGAGGTGGTGGGCATGACGGGCTCGAGCAGGTGCGCCACGATGCGGATGGCCTCGAGCAGGGTGCCGATCACGAAGGCGAGGTCGTCGGCGCGCGCCGGGTCCTTGGCGAGCGCCCAGGGCTCGGCCTCCTCGATGTAGTGGTTCGCGGCGTGGACGAGGTCCATCACCTGGGCGAGGCCGCCCTGGTAGTCGAAGGCGTCCATGCAGGCGGCATAGCGCTCGCAGATGCCCTCGGCGGCCGCGCGCACCGGGCTCTCGCGCGTCTCCCAGCCCTCGGGCAGCTCGGGCGAGCGCCCGTCGAAGTACTTGCTCGACATGTTGAGCGTGCGGCTCACCAGGTTGCCCCAGGAGTTGGCGAGGTCGGTGTTGTAGACCTGCTCCATGCGGGCGAAGCTCACGGCGGAGTCCTGCCCGTGGGCGACGTCGGCCATGAAGTAGTAGCGGTAGCCCTCCACGCCGAGCAGGTCGAGCACCTCACGCGGCGCGATCGCGTTGCCGCGGCTCTTGCTCATCTTCTCGCCTTGGCCGGTCTGCTCGTTGCGGACCATGAGGAAGCCATGGCTGAACACGCCCTTGGGCACCTCGAGGCCGGCCGCCATGAGCATGGCAGGCCAGATCACGCAGTGGAAGCGGATGATGTCCTTGCCCACGATGTGCTGGGCCGGCCACCTGCGCGCGAGCTCCTCGGCGCTGCCCGGCTCGTCCTGGCCGTAGCCCACGGCAGTGAGGTAGTTGATGAGCGCGTCGAACCACACGTAGGTGACGTGGCCCTCGTCGAAGGGCAGCGGGATGCCCCAGGTGAAGCTCGTGCGCGAGACCGAGAGGTCCTTGAGGCCGCCCTCCACGAACGAGACCACCTCGTTGCGGCGGATCTCCGGCTCCACGAAGTGCGGGTTCTCGCGGTACAGCTTGAGCAGCGGCTCCTGGAACTCGGACAGCTTGAAGAACCAGCTCTCCTCCTGCACGCGCTCGAGCGGACGCCCGCAGTCCGGGCAAAGGTGCTGGCCCTGGGTGCCGCGCGCCTCGTCGGCATGGCGGACCTGCGTCTCGGTGAAGTAGGTCTCCTCGTGGATGCAGTACCAGCCGTCATAGGCGCCCTTGTAGAGGTAGCCGTTGTCCTTGATGACCTCGAAGAGCCTCTGGACCGCCTTCGTCTGGCGCGGCTGGGTGGTGCGGATGAAGTCGTCGTTGGAAATCTCGAGCTCGCGCCAGAGGTCCGTGTAGGCGGGCACCAGGCTGTCGCACCAGGCCTGCGGCGTCATGTCGTGGTCGGCGGCGGCGGTGGCCACCTTCTCGCCATGCTCGTCGAGCCCGGTGAGGAACTTGACGTCGTAGCCCATGGCCCTGCGGTAGCGGGCCTGGACGTCGGCCAGGATCGTGCAGTACGCCGTGCCGAGGTGCGGGGCGGCGTTCACGTAGTAGATGGGGGTGGTTATGTAGTAGCTGGGCTTTTCGGCGCCAGCCACGGGCTTGGAGTCGCTCACGCGAATCCCCTCCTGATGACGAAGGCCAGACGGATGCGCGTGGCGACGGCACGTGCGTCGCGAGACACGCGAAGGCCATTCTACTCTTAGCGGGCGCATGGGGCCCTCTGGCCGGAAGGCCGGGGCGGCCCCTCTCGCACGTTCCCGACGCCGCCCCTTACGGACGCCGCCCTATCCCTGCTCGCGCGCCAGGGCGACCACCTTGTCGTACACGTCGCCGCGGCCGAGCCCGCGCTCCCGCGCGAGCCGCTTGGCGAGCGCGGACTTGGGCTCCCCCGCCGCGAGGCCCTGGCGGATGGCCTCCTCGAGCGGGACCTCCTCTCCCGGCACGGCGACGCCGGCCCCGCCGGCAGCGCCCGCGCCGGAAGCGGCGGCCAGGGCGCGCGTGGCACGCAGGAGCTCGGCCTCGTCAGGGGCCTCCACCACCACGACGCACTCCCCGCGCACCTGCTCGCGCGAGGAGACCTCCTCCGCAAGCGCCACGGCAGTGTCGCGGACGACCTCCTCGTGCAGCTTCGTGAGCTCGCGGCACAGGGCGACGCGCCGACTGGGCATGGCGGCAGCCACGGCCGAGAGCGTGTCGGCCACGCGCTGCGGGCTCTCGTAGAGCACGAGCGCGCCGGGCACGCAGGCGAGCTGGGCCAGGCGTCGCGCGCGGGCCTGGGCCTTGCGCGGCAGGAACCCCTCGAAGAAGAAGCGCTCGCAGGCGAGCCCGGAGGCGGCGACGGCCGTGGCCACGGCGGTGGGGCCGGGCACCACCTCGCAGGGAAGGCCGCGGTCGAGAAGCGCGTCCACCAGCCTGCGGCCCGGGTCGGAGATGCAGGGCATGCCCGCGTCGGAGGCGAAGGCCACGCGCTGCCCGGAGGCGACGCGCTCGGCCACCTCGTCCACGCGCCGCGCGATCACGTTCTCGTCGCAGCGCTCGAGCGGGACGGATGCCCCGAGGCGGCGCAGGAGCCTGCCGGTGACGCGGGTGTCCTCGGCGAGCACCACGTCCGCCGAGGACAGGGCATCGGCCGCACGCGGGGAGAGGTCGCCGAGGTTGCCGATGGGCGTGCCCACGACGACGAGCGCGCCTTCGCGCGTGCGCGCGCTCGCATTGGCCTGCTGTCCCTGCTCGCGGGAGTCGTCGCTGGATGCCACGGCGGCCTGGCCCTAGTCGAGCATGTCGCGGTCGAAGCTGGAGAGGGCGATGCGCGCGTCCCAGTCCAGGTCGCGCGTGGAGGTCTTCCACGTCTGGTAGAACCAGGCCGGGCAGCCCTCGAAGGCGGCGAGCTGGGAGGACGTGTAGATGCGCGAGAGCGCGAGGCGGCCCTCGGGGGTCACCGTTGGGCCCGCCACCGGCATCGCGCTCGACCACTCGCCCACCATCACCGGAAGGCCGCACCTGCGCTCGACCTCGAGCGCCTTCTTGCTCTGGTCGGCCAGGTAGCGCACGCCGGAGGGCCCGGTGCCGGAGATGACGTCGGTGTGGTGGTAGAGATGCGCGTCGAGCCAGACGTTCTCGTAGCGGCCGTGGCTCATGAAGCCGCGCCAGATGCCGTGCTCGCCGGCGTCGGACACGACGAAGACGGGCTCGGACCCGGCCGTTCGGCGCACGACCCGGTAGGCCTCGCGATAGTAGTTGCGCAGGAACGACGGGTCCGCGCCCTCCGTGTAGGAAGGCGGGATGATGGCCTTCCGCTTGCGCAGGAGCACCTGGTCGATGGGCTCGATGCCGAGCAGCGCCCGGCTGCTCCCGTAGCGCAGGGCCAGGGCGCTCACCACGTCGAGCAGGCAGGGGCGCCAGTCGAAGGACGGGTCGAGCATGAGGGAGAGGCCGTCCGCGGTGAGCCTTGCGCCGGGCACCGAGGAGATGACGATGAGCACCAGGATGCCGGCGTCCTCCGCCCATCCGAAGGCGGCGTCGACGGAGTCCACGCATCCCGGGCGCCCCTCGGCATCGGGGCCGGCCTCGCCGAAGGCGTACCAGGGCACCTGCAGGCGGACCGCGTCGTAGCCGCGGTCGGCCATGCGCTGGAAGTCCTCGGCGTTGACGAACGTGGCGCGGTGCCCGCGGACGAGCTCCTCGTAGTGCTTGGGGCCGACGGCGGCGAACAGCGCGTCGTCGCTCGTGGCGCGGGTGCCGGAGAAGAGCTCAGGCGTCACCCACGGCTCAGGCACGAGCCACCCCGACAGGTTCACCCCATGTAGCGTGCTGCCAGCCACAACATCCCCTTGGCGACGATGCGGACACGTCCTTTCGCGCGTTGGCCAAAGTATAGCCTGAGCCCTCGGACATTATTTCGAGCCGGGACGGGCCAGCCCTGGCAGGCCGGCCGCCGCGTCAGGGCTGGATGGTGCCTCCCATGGCCACGCGGTCGCCCACGTAGGCCACGGCGGACTGCCCCGGCGCCGGCGCGCGCACGGGGTCCTCGAGCTCCACCCGGGCCGTGGCCTCTCCCGTGGGCACGACCCGCGCGCGGTGCGGCGTGCCGTGGTAGCAGGTGACGACGCTCGCCTCGAAGGGCCCGCCCTCGGCCTCGCGCAGCCCCCACACGACCTCCCCGAGCTCCAGCACGTCATGCATGAGATGCTCGTCGGGCCCCACCACCAGCGTGTTGGAGGCGACGTCCTTGCCCACCACGTAAAGAGGGCCCTGGGCGCCGGCCGCCGCGAGGGCTCCCCCGCCGAGGCCGATCCCCTTGCGCTGGCCCTGGGTGTAGCGCGCGAGGCCCCGATGCCTCCCGAGCACGTGGCCCTGCTCGTCCACGATGGGCCCCGGCGCAAGCGGCGCGCCGGCCGCACGCTCGACGAAGGCCGCATAGTCGCCGTCGGGCAGAAAGCAGATGTCCTGGCTCTCCGGGCGGCTCGCCGAGACGAGCCCATGCTCGGAGGCGATTGCCCTCACCTGCGGCTTCGTGAGCGCGCCCAAGGGCAGCCACACGTGGGCGAGGACGTCTTGGGAGAGCACGTGCAGAAAGTAGCTCTGGTCCTTCAGGGGGTCGGCGGCACGGGCCACACAGAGCCGCCCGGTGGCCTCGTCCCGCTCGATGCGCGCGTAGTGGCCGGTCACGAGCACGTCGCAGCCCATCTCGCGCATCGCGTCCAGAAGGAGCCCGAACTTCACCGTCCGGTTGCAGACGACGCAGGGGTTCGGCGTGAGGCCATGCTCGTACTCCTCCACGAAGCGCCGCACCACGAGCTTGCGGAACCGCTCCCCCAAGTCGAGCACCTCGTGATCGATGCCCAGCTGGGCGGCCACGAGGCTCGCCTCGTAGGCGTCGTCGGTGGGCATGCCGGCCGCTGCGGCCTCCTCCGAGACCGGCCGGGGCGGCGCGAGCACCATCGTCACGCCCACGCAGCCCGCGCGGCCCGCCGCCTGCGCCTCCTGCGCGGCGCCCGGGCGGGCTGCGCCCGCGACGCCTCCCGCCTGGTCGGACGCGATGAGGGCGGCCACGCTCGAGTCCACCCCGCCGCTCATGGCCACGGCGACCCTGCCCGTCATCTGCCGTCCCCCTGCCCATGCGGCCCCCATGAGATGCCTTCGGCCGCCGCGGCGGCCTTGAGCTCGGCCATCACGGTGGGGATGGGGATGGACTGGGGGCAGCGCTTGGCGCAGGCGCCGCAGCCCACACAGGCGTCGAACCCCGCCGCGGGCGCGACGTCGCCCACATCGCCCAGCCGGCCCGTGGCGCGCAGCTCGTTGTAGGCGTCCATCATGCGCGGGATGGCGATGCCCTTCGGGCAGGCCTCCAGGCAGTACCCGCACGCGGTGCAGGGCGCCGCCATGTGCTCGCGGACGACGCCGCACGAGCGGTAGAGCACCTCCGTCTCC
>CADBMC010000092.1 GCA_902795635.1 uncultured Coriobacteriaceae bacterium
CGGGCATCGCCGTGGGCATGGCGACGAACATCCCGCCGCACAACCTCGGCGAGGCGATCGACGCCACCTGCATGCTCATCGACAACCCGGATGCCACGGTGGACGACCTCATGACCGTCATGCCGGGCCCCGACTTCCCCACAGGCGCCGTGATCATGGGCTCCGACGGCATCAAGAAGGCCTACGAGACGGGCCGAGGGATCATAACCATTCGTGCGAAGGCCCACGTGGAGACCACCAAGACGGGCAAGAGTCGCCTGGTGTTCACCGAGTTCCCCTACCAGGTGAACAAGGGCATGCTGCAGGAGAAGATCGCGCAGCTCGTGAACGAGAAGCGCATCACCGGCATCACCGACATGCGCGACGAGTCCACGCGCAAGGGCCTGCGCCTCGTCATCGAGCTCAAGCAGGGCGCCATCCCGGAGGTCGTGCTCAACAACCTCTACAAGTTCTCGGCCCTGCAGTCCTCGTTCGGCATCATCAACCTGGCGCTCGTGGACGGCGTGCCGCGCACGCTCTCGCTTCGCGAGATGCTCGGGCACTACATCGACCACCAGGTCGACGTGGTCACGAGGCGCACCAGGTTCGACCTGGCCAAGGCCCAGGCGCGCGCCCACATCCTCGAGGGCCTGCTGCTCGCGCTCGACAACATCGACGAGGTCATCCACATCATCCGCTCCAGCCGCACCGACGCCGAGGCATCCGAGCGCCTGATCGGGCGCTTCGGCTTCACCAAGGAGCAGACCAATGCCATCCTCGAGATGCGCCTGCGCCGCCTCACCGGCCTCGAGCGCGACAAGATCCAGGAGGAGCTCGACGGCCTGCGTCGCGCCATCGCCTACTACGAGGACCTGCTCTCCGACGAGCACAAGATCCTCGGGGTCATCAAGCAGGAGATGCTCGAGATCAAGGAGCGCTACGCCGACAAGCGCCGCACCACCATCTCCGACGCGCCCGTGGAGCTCAACGTCGAGGACCTCATCGCCGACGAGGACATGGTCATCACCTGCACCCACGCCGGCTACATCAAGCGCCTGCCCGTGGCCACGTACCGCTCCCAGAAGCGCGGCGGCAAGGGCGTCCAGGGGCTCTCGCTCAAGGAGAACGACTTCGTCGAGGACCTCTTCATAGCCTCCACCCACGACTACGTGCTCTTCTTCACGAACAAGGGCAAGGTATACCGGCTCAAGGTCCATGAGCTGCCGCTGGCCGGCCGCCATGCGAGGGGCACGGCCGTCGTCAACCTGCTGCAGCTCGACGAGGGCGAGCACCCGGCGGCCGTGATCACCTGCCGCGACTTCCCCGACGACGAGTACCTGATGTTCGCCACGCGCAATGGCATGGTGAAGAAGACGGCCATGAGCGCCTACGACCGCAGCCGCAGGGACGGCATCATCGCCATCAACCTCAAGGCGGGCGACGAGCTCATCAACGTGCGTCGCGTGAGGCCGCACGACAAGGTGATCCTGTGCTCGAGCGAGGGCAAGGCGATCATGTTCGACGAGAGCGAGGTCCGCGCCATGGGCCGCGACACCTCGGGCATGAGGGGCATGACGCTCAAGGACGACGCCACGATGCTCGGCATGGAGATCACGAACGGCAACGGCGACCTGTTCGTGATCACCGAGAACGGCTACGGCAAGCGCACGCCCGTCTCCGAGTACCCCGAGCACAAGCGCGGCGGCCAGGGCGTCTACACCATCGCCATGACGCAGAAGAAGGGCAAGCTCGTGGCCATGAAGGTCGTGGGCCCGCAGCATGAGCTCATGATCGTGAGCGAGTCCGGCGTCATGATCCGCGTGCGCTCGACCGACATCTCGCGCCTCGGGCGCTCCACGCAGGGCGTGAAGGTCATGAACGTTGCCGATGGCGACCGCGTGACGGCCGTTGCGCGCATGGTGGCCAAGCGCCACGGCGCCAAGAAGAAGGACGACGCGCAGGGCGCGCTCGACCTGAGGGCTGCCGGCGAGGCGAGCGAGGACGATCCGGTGGACATCGGCGTCGAGGACGAGATGGACGAGAGCCTCGTGGACGGGGACGAATAGCGAGTCCGCCACATCCGAGGGCTGACGACCAGCGACGAACGATGAGGGGGACGTGGCGAAAGCCGCGTCCCCCTCCGTTTGGGCTGGGTGTATGAGGGCCGTATGCCCGGCGTGCGTCAGACAAGCTGGTATGAAGGCCTAGCGGGCCTGCCTGCTGTCCCCGCGGGACTCGCCGCCATCCCTTCCGGAGACGTTGAAGTCCTCGGGCGAGAGGCCGTTCACGAACTCGTGGAAGCGCTCGAGCTCGAGCCTCTGCTCGTCGCGGGCAGCGCCGTCGAGGTCCGGGGCGCCGGCGGTCTCGAGCACGTCCTCGCTCACGTAGATGGGTGCGCCCGTGCGGACGGCAAGAGCTATGGCATCGGAGGGCCTGGCGTCCACCGACACATGTCCGCCGTCGCGGTCGATGATGTTCACCTGGGCGTAGAACGTGGTCTCCTTCACGTCGGTGATGGCGACGCTTGCCACCTTGCCGCCCAAGGCCGAGACCACATGCGCGATGAGGTCGTGCGTGAGCGGCCGGGACCCCTTGCGCTCGTTGACACCCATGCCGATGGCCGAGGCCTCGTACATGCCGATCTTTATGGGCAGGTGCACTGGGTCGTCCTCGGCTGCGCCCTGCCGGTCGAGCACGACGAGCGACGACACCGAAGCCGTGCCGACGACCACCGTACCGACCTCCATGCGAACCATCGCCATGCCCGACACCTCCCTTCTGGCAGCTGCCGCCCGAGTCGGGCGGCTTCGTAGTGAGTATGGTACCCATCGCGCCCGGGATGGCAACGGCACATGGCGATTGGCTTCCGGGTGCCGCCTCGCGTACCCGCAAGCAGTGGATCCGTCCCAGATGGACGAGAAAAGACGCGAAGAATGTGTTGACCTAGGGTTGGTCGGGCGGTACCATATCGAATCGCGTTGGGCCCGTAGCTCAGTTGGTCAGAGCGTCCGGCTGATAACCGGGAGGTCACAAGTTCGAACCTTGTCGGGCCCACCATCTTCGCTAATAGCCGCCCCAGCGAGAGCCGAGTCGCCGCTGGGGCGGTTATTGTTTTTCGTTTTCGGTATACTTGCCACGCAGGCGCACGGCAGGAGCGCCTACAGGTGCGAGGGGATGTAGCTCAGCTGGGAGAGCGCGGGCTTTGCAAGCCTGAGGCCGTGGGTTCGAACCCCATCATCTCCACCAGATGCTGACGGCAGGCCAAGGGCATGCGCCTTTGGCCTGCTTCTGTTTTCACGGCCCGCTCTCGTATGGGTATGTGGGACATCGGTCCGAACTCTGATAAGATATTTTCCATATCAGCCGCCTGCAGCCGCCCCACGTCCCACAAGGAATGTCTGCGACGACGGCCGGCGGAAGGCCAAAGGGATGCTTGCTCAAGCTTTAGCTCGTTTTTAGGTTTGCGGAATAGACTGCGATCTGTCTTGAAAGAGGCATATGACCCCTTCCGGTGACGAGAGGCAAGACGGTCCCCGACACCCGTCTTGCTGCCTTCCCCGAGGCAGATGCGTCACCATATTCCAAGCGAGGGCGGAACCCCGAACCGCCTTCGCGATACGGCCGAGTGTCCGCGCCTCCCGTTCCCCTGCGGCAGGCGCGGACAGCGGCCGTTTTTCAGTTGTCGACGTTCAGTCGTCGATGCTATGGAAGCGCGGCTCCCAGCCCTCGTAGGTGCAATACCTGTCGAACCCGAGCGCCGCAAGGCGCTGCTTGGCGTCGCGTATGTGGCTTGCGAGATGGCTCGGCTCGTGCGAGTCCGAGCCTATCGTCACGATGCTTCCCCCAAGGTCGCGATAGAGCTCGACGATCTCGGTGCAAGGGGTGGTGTCGGGCAGCCCGTAGCGATAGCTCGACGTGTTCATCTCTATGCCGTGGCCGCTTGCGATCGTCTCGCGCAGGATCTCGGCGATGAGGTCGCGGACGGGATCGAAGGGATAGATGCCCGCCGGGTCGTAGCGCTTGATCATGTCGATGTGCCCGAGCACGCACCACGGCCCCTCGAAGGTGCGCACCACGTCGAGCATCTCCTGGTAGTAGGCGTCGTTGTACTCCTTCTGCGTGCGGCCGCGCTGGAAGTCGCCGTTCCAGAACTCGAGGTCGCCCACCTGGTGTATGGAGAGGATGACGAAGTCCATGCGCTCGGCCCACCTGTCGAGCAGGCGGCAGAACGGCGCCTCGGTGTTCGTCTCCACGCCGAGCTCGAGGCCTGCGCGAATGGCCAGCCTCTCGCCATAGGCCTCCCGCATGCGGTCGATCTCCGCGAAGTAGGAGGGGTAGTCAGGCGCGACGTAGAGGATGCCGTCCTCGTAGTCGTCCTCGGTGAGGGTCTCACGCCCCGCACGTGCGCCGTAGTCGACGTGCTCGGTGAAGCAGAGCTCGTCCACCCCAAGGCGAATGGCATCGCGCACGACCTGCTCCATCGGGTAGTGGGAGTCGTCACTGAAGGCCGTGTGCACGTGGAAGTCCGCAATCATATGTCCTCGCAGGTTCGTCTCGTTCCTCATGCCATTCGGGCGGGGTCGGCGCGGGGTCGAGGACGCCGCGCGCCACGCAGGCATGGGCCTATACTTTAGGGGAATCACGTGCTGCTGAGCCTTCGGAGGGAGAGGACCATGGCGGAGAGCCCCATATCGCCCGAGTTGGATGCCCTTTCGTGCGACCTGCTCGGCCAGGCGCTCGACGCGCTCGCGGCGGGCGTCGAGGTGCCCGTCCTGGCCGTCGCCGACCTGGGGGACGGGTCCGTGCCCGAGGTGACCTCCTTCGCGGACGACTCGCTCGACCTCTGCCTCGACGCGGCCCGCGCCTACGTGCGTGGATGCAAGGGGGCAGTCCGCTACGCCATCGTCTACGACGGCGACGTGGCTCCCGAGGGGGGCGGGGCCTACCAGGCCGCGCTCATCCTTGAGTTCGGGGAGAAGGGCTCGCCGAGCGGCTACTCGGGATACGTCCTCTACCAGGGGTTCGGCAGCCAGGACGACTTCGCCTGGACGGACCCCGAGCCCGCCGGGACGTGCGAGCTGCTCGTCTGAGCGGTGGCCGCGTCCTGGGTGCTTCCGGTTGATTGCGTGTAAGGGCTTGCCTTGCCCCGGCAGGCGGGGCCGCTGGTATACAGTTTCGCAGGAAAAGAAGGCACCCGCCGTCGGGCGGGCGTGAAGGACGAGAGGGACCAATGCTCCAGAGCCATCTTCGCAACATTGCCATCATCGCTCACGTCGACCATGGCAAGACCACGCTCGTCGACAAGCTCCTGAAGGCCACGGACGCCTTCCGTGAGGGCCAGCAGGTCCAGGAGCGCGTCCTCGACTCCAACGACCAGGAGCGCGAGCGCGGCATCACCATCCTGGCCAAGAACATCTCCATCGAGTACAAGGGCGTGAAGATCAACGTCATCGACACCCCGGGCCACGCCGACTTCGGCGGCGAGGTGGAG
>CADBMC010000093.1 GCA_902795635.1 uncultured Coriobacteriaceae bacterium
ACCTGTACTTCGACTCCGCGGGCATGATCCTCACGCTCATCTCGCTCGGCAAGTACTTCGAGGCCCGTGCCAAGGGCCGCACCACCGACGCCATCTCCTCGCTCATGGACCTCGCGCCCAAGACGGCCACCGTCATCCGCGACGGCCAGGAGGTTCAGGTGCCCACCGAGCAGGTGCGCGTGGGCGACCGCGTGGTCGTGCGCACGGGCGGCTCGGTGCCGGTGGACGGCGTCGTGGTGGAAGGTACCGGGTCGGTGGACGAGTCCGCGCTCACCGGCGAGTCCGTGCCGGTCGAGAAGACCGCCGGCGACCACGTGACCGGCGCGACCGTGCTGCGTCGCGGCTACGTGGAGATGGAGGCCACCGCCGTCGGCGACGACACCACGCTGGCAGGCATCATCCGCCTCGTGGACCAGGCCACGAGCTCCAAGGCGCCCATCGAGCGCCAGGCCGACAAGATCGCCGGCGTGTTCGTGCCGATCGTGCTCGTGGTGGCGGCCGCCACGTTCGTGGGCTGGATCGCGGCATTCGCGCCCGGCGACATGGCCACGGCGCTCACGCATGCCATCTCGGTGCTCGTGATCAGCTGTCCCTGCGCGCTGGGGCTGGCCACGCCCACGGCCGTGATGGTGGGCACGGGCCTCGGGGCCGCGAACGGCATCCTCATCAAGGACGCCGAGTCGCTCGAGACCGCCGGCAAGCTCACCTATGTGGTGCTGGACAAGACGGGCACCATCACCGAGGGCACGCCCGAGGTCACCGACGTCGCGTGCGCCGAGGGCGTCGACGAGCACGAGCTCATCGCCGTGGCCGGCTCGCTCGAGGCACGCTCCGAGCACCCGCTGGCGGAGGCCGTGTGCGCCTTTGCGAACGAGAAGGGGCCCGACGCCGTGGCGGCGGATGCCGTCGAGGGCTTCACGCAGGTGGCAGGCGGCGGCCTCGTCGCCTCCATGGGCGGCCAGGAGGTCCTTGCCGGCAACGCCCGCCTTATGGCGGACCGCGGCATCGCGCTGGGCTCGCTCGAGCAGGCGGCGGACGCTGCTGCCGCCGAGGCAAAGACCCCGCTCTTCTTCGCCCGCGGCGGGCGCGCGCTCGGCATGATCGCGGTGGCGGACGTCGTGAAGCCCACGAGCGCCACGGCCATTCGCCGCCTGCGCGCCATGGGCGTGCACACCGTGATGCTCACCGGCGACCAGGCCAAGACGGCCGAGGTGATCGGCCGCGAGGTAGGCGTCGACCAGGTGATCGCCGGCGTGCTGCCCGACCAGAAGGAGCAGGAGGTCCGCCGCCTGCAGGAGGCCGGCGAGCTCGTGGCCATGGTGGGCGACGGGGTGAACGACGCGCCGGCGCTCGCCCGCGCGGACGTGGGCATCGCCATCGGCGCCGGCACCGACGTGGCCATCAACTCGGCCGACGTCGTGCTCATGCGCTCCGACCCCGCCGACGTGGCCACCGCCATCGAGCTCTCGCGCGCCACGATGCGCAACATCCGCCAGAACCTGTTCTGGGCGCTGTTCTACAACACGATCTGCATCCCCGTCGCCATCGGCGTGCTGGTACCCATCGGCATCACGCTGAACCCGATGATCGGCGCGGCGGCCATGGGCTTCTCGAGCGTCTTCGTGGTGAGCAACGCGCTGCGCCTGCGCACCTGGAAGCCGCGCGAGGTGCCGGCCGAGGCTGCGGCGACGCATGCGCCGCAGGTCACGAACGTGGCGGCCGCGACGGCGGCCACCGACGGCTCCGACGCCAGCTCGGCCGATGCCGGCCAGGTAGGCGAGAAGATAGAGGCAAGCGAGGTCGAGGATGCGTCCGGGCAGGAGCCCGCCGACGCGGAGGAGAAGGGACCTGACATGAAGAAGACGAAGAAGCTGAACGTCGAGGGCATGATGTGCGACCACTGCGTTGCCCATGTGACCGAGGCACTCGAGGGCGTCGCCGGCGTGAGCCACGTGAAGGTGAACCTCAAGAAGGGCGAGGCCACCCTCAAGGCCGAGCCCACCGTCACCGACGACGCGCTGGTCCAGGCCGTGAAGGACGCCGGCTACGATGCGACGGTGGCCGCGTAGCGACCTGCTGCTCACGAGCAGCTCGCGGCCTGCGCACGGCCTGCGTTCATGGCCGCATCAAGCTCATATGCCGAAGAGGGGGCACGTCTTGTGTGAGGCGTGCCCCCTTGGCTATTCGGGGGCAGGCCGTCGAGATGTCTCTTGGTTACGCCGCCATCACGCGGGACCGTATTGGCGACTTTTCCGAGATGCGCGTGACGCCCCTGGCAGGTTGTCCGAGATGCGTGTGACTATCTACCGAGTTACGCGAGACGTGTGTGGTCGCGTGGCAATTCGCCCGAGACGTGTGTTCACGAGTCTCGAGTTACCTGGCATTGCGAGCCGGTATTGCCAACTTCGGCGAGACGTGTGAACACGTGTCTTAAGGAAGTCGCCACGCGGCCACACACGTCCCTGCTAACCTGGCAATTCTCTCCACACGTCTCGCACATCTTGGCTGACGGCTGCCTCATGAGCCGTCGCGTGCCCTGCGCTACCATCTTGGGGACCTGACGCGAGCGGATGGAGGCACCTATGGCAGACGAACGCCGACCCGGCGAGAGCCGTCCCGCGACGCAGTCCTCGCTCTTCGGCGACGACGTCCCCGTCGGGGACGCGGCCGACACGGGGAAGGCAGCAGCGGGCGCGCGCGGCCATGCGGAGACCCCGGCCGAGCAGGCGGCGCGCCTCAACGGCGTCCTCAACCATGCCGCGTTCGCCTACTACGCGCTCGACGACCCCGTCATGTCCGACGCCGACTTCGACCGCACCCTGCGCGAGCTGCAGGCGCTCGAGGAGGCGCACCCCGAGCTCGTCACGCCGGAGAGCTACACGCAGCGCATAGGCGGCTATGTGGACAAGGCCTTCGAGCCCGTCCGCCACGCGAGCCGTATGTACTCGATAGACGATGCGATGGACCTCGGCGAGCTGGACGAGTGGCTCGCGCGCACTGACGAGGCGCTCGGCGCCACGCCCGAAAGCCCCGTGGCCTACACCTGCGAGCTCAAGATCGATGGCCTCGGCGTCGCGCTCACCTACCGCGACGGCCGGCTCGTGAGGGCGGCCACCCGCGGCGACGGCACCACGGGCGAGGACGTCACGGCCAACGTGCTCACCATCGCGGACGTGCCGCGCACGCTCGCCCGCCCCGGCCTCGAGGCGCTGCGGAACAGGGGCGAGGGGCTCTCGGTGGAGGTCCGCGGCGAGGTCTACATGCCCAAGCACAGCTTCGTGCGCCTGAACGAGGAGCGCGACCAGGCGGGCCAGAGCGCCTTCGCGAACCCGCGCAACGCGGCCGCCGGCTCGCTTCGGCAGAAGGACCCCAACGTCACCGCCCACCGCGACCTCGAGACGTTCATCTATGCCGTGGCCGACGAGGCGCCCATCGCGGTGGACACGCAGAAGGGCTTCCTCGGCTGGCTTCAGGACTGCGGCTTCCACGTGAACGACCATGCCGCGCGCTGCACCACCTCGGCCGAGGTGCACGCCTTCTGCGAGCGGGCGCTCGCGGCGCGCGACTCGATCGACTACGACATCGACGGCGTCGTGGTGAAGGTGGACAGCTTCGCCGGCCAAGCGGCCCTCGGCTTCACGGCGAGGGCGCCGCGCTGGTCCATCGCGTTCAAGTTCCCTCCCGAGGAGCGCCGCACCGTGCTGCGCGAGATCCGCGTGCAGGTGGGGCGCACGGGCGTGCTCACCCCGGTGGCCGAGTTCGACCCGGTGCTCGTGGCAGGCTCCACCATCGCGCGCGCGACCCTGCACAACCTCGACGAGGTGCGCCGCAAGGACGTCCGCGTGGGCGACACGATCGTGGTGCACAAGGCGGGCGACGTCATCCCTGAGGTGGTGGGGCCCGTGCTGGAGGGCGAGATGGGCCGCGAGCACGAGCTGAGGCCCCTCTGGCAGATGCCGGAGCGGTGCCCGAGCTGCGGGAGCCCCGTCGTGCGCGAGGAGGACGAGGTCGCGTTCCGCTGCGTCTCCATCGACTGCCCGGCACAGGCCAACGAGCGCCTGATCCATTGGGCGAGCCGTCCTGCCATGGACATAGACGGTCTGGGCGAGGAGCTCGTGGGACGCCTGGTGGAGAGCGGCATGGTGCGCGACGTCGCCGACTTCTACGACCCCACGCGCCTGAGCGAGGAGTCGCTCGCGGCACTTCCCACCGGCCGCACGAAGCAGGACGGAAGCCCCGTCGTGGTGGGGGAGGTCGTGGCCAAGAAGGTGATGGCGCAGATCGAGGAGTCCAAGACCCGCTCGCTGGGACGCGTGCTCTTCGGCCTCGGCATCCGGCACGTGGGCGCCAACGTGGGCGGCCTTCTGGCCGACGCGTTCGGCTCGGTGGCGGCGCTGCGCGACGCGACGGAGGACCAGATCGCGCAGGTGGACGGCGTGGGTCCCAAGATCGCTGCCAGCGTGCGCGAGTTCCTCTCCACCCCGCAGAACGTGCAGGTGCTCGAGCGGCTGCGCGAGGAGGGCGTGCGACTGGAGCAGGAGCGCGTGGAGCCGGCGCGCCCGCAGACGCTCGCGGGCCTTACCTTCGTGCTCACGGGCTCGCTCGAGGGCTTCACTCGCGACGAGGCGGGAGCCGCCCTCAAGGAGCTCGGCGCGAAGGTCTCCGGATCGGTGTCGAAGCGGACCAGCTTCGTGGTGGCGGGGGCTGCTGCCGGCTCCAAGCTCACGAAGGCCGAGCAGCTGGGCGTTCCCGTGCTGGACGAGGCGGCGCTCGTGCGCATCCTCGAGACGGGCGAGCCGCCTGCCGCGGATGCCTAGGACGCGCGCCCTGAGGCACGGTGCGCGCTCGGGCCATATGCCCGTGCCATGCACGGAAGGCATGGCCTACATCCGCCCATGCATGGCATGCGCGGGTATAGGAGGCCTGTACGCACAAGGCGAAAAGAGGAGGACGTATGGGCAAGCTGGTGGCGTATTTCTCGGCGACGGGAACGACGCGCAGGAAGGCGACGGAGCTCGCGAAGGTGGCAGGGGCGGATGTGCACGAGATCGTGCCCGTCGAGCGCTACACGGCGGCGGACCTGGACTGGCACGACAAGAGGAGCCGCAGCTCGGTGGAGATGGCGGACGCGTCATCGCGCCCCCAGATCGTGGGCCCCATGTGCGACCTGAGCGCATACGACACCGTCTACCTGGGATTCCCCATCTGGTGGGGGGTCGCGCCGCGCGTGGTCGAGACCTTCGTGGACGCCAACGACCTCGCTGGCAAGGAGGTCGTGCTCTTCGCGACCTCCGGCGGCTCGGGAATAGGGCAGGCGGCCAAGGCCTTCAAGGCGGCCTACCCGGGCATCGACGTCGTGGCGTCCAAGCTGCTGAACGGCGCGGTCGCCGAGGACATCATCTAGCCTGCGCCGACCCGGCAGAAGATGTCTGGGAAGCATGGCGGCTGCACGCAATGACGACACGCAAGGAGGGCACGTTGGAGAAGCACATGGTGACGCCCGAGGAGATCGCGGAAGAGGTCTTCCGGAAGACGCGTCCGGGAATCCTGCTCACCACGAAGGTCGCGGACAAGGTGAACACGATGGTGATCGGGTGGGGGCATTTGGGCACCATCTGGAACCGTCGCGTGTTCGTGGCATATGTGCGCTCGTCGCGCTTCACGTTCGAGCTTCTGGCGAAGAACCCCGAGTTCTGCGTCTCGGTGCCGCGCGAGGAGCACCTCACGCCCGGGATCCTGCGCGTTGCCGGCCATGAGTCGGGGCGCAACGAGGACAAGATCGCCAAGCTCGGCCTCACGCTGGTGGAGCCGGAGGTAGTCTCCGTGCCCGCCATAGCCGAGGTGCCGCTCACGCTTGAGTGCCGCCTGCTCTACCGGCAGGAGATGGAGCTGGACAAGTTCCCGGCAGACATCCGCGAGAAGTACTATCCCGAGGGCGTGGACCCGACCGATTCCACGCGCGACGGCTCGGTGCATACCGCCTTCTACGGCGAGGTCGTCTCGAGCTACGTGGTGGAGAGCTGATGGGCGCTGACGCTCTGGTGGGGGCCGACGCTCTGGTGGGGGCCGACGCGCTCGGCCGTGCCCTCCAGGAGGCGCAGGCGGCCGAGGCGGCTCGGCTGAGGGCGGCGAAGGACGCCCGTCGCAAGGAGCTCCGTGCCGCTCGCGACGCGATGCCGGAAGCCGAGCGTGCCGAGGCGGACGCGGCCATTTGCGCTCGCGTGCAGACGCTCTCCGCCTGGGGCGGTGCCGAGGTCGTGTTCACGTACCTGTCGATGGGCAGCGAGGTGGAGACGCGCGGCATCATCGCCGCCGCCCTGGCGGCGGGCAAGCGCGTGGCCCTGCCGCGCTGCGTCCCCCATTCGCGCAGGATGCGCTGGCATGAGGTGGGCGCCGCGGCGGCGTGCACGCCCGACGGCAGCAAGACGACAGGCTCCGAAGATGCCGGCTGGGAGCGGGGGCTCGAGCGCTCGTCGTTCGGGGTCCTCGAGCCCGCGGACGATGACGCCACGCTCGTTGACCCCACGGTCACGGCCTCGGCGGTGGCGATCGTGCCCGGCCTCTCGTTCGACCATGCGGGCTTCCGGATTGGCTATGGCGGCGGCTTCTACGACGAGTTCCTCGCGAGCTTCCCCGGCACGAGCGTCGGCGTGTGCCGCGAGGCACAGCTCGCGGACTGGCTCGACTGCGTGGAGGCCTGGGACGTGGCCGTGAGCATGGTCGTCACGGAGCGGCGCGTGGTGTAGGGGGAACGTGCCCCATCAGGGCGGCCTCACGCATCCCGTCGGAACCATCGAACATTGGCGATGGTCCCTTCTCATCGATGAGAGGAGACCATCGCTAATTAATGTCCGGGGTATGCGTCATCCTTGCTCGTAGAGTTGGTGCTTGGATTGGCGGAGTGTCGATTTGGCTTGTACGGGGCAAGGCGCATGCGAGGCCTTTCCAAGCAAACGAGCTCGCTGTTGGAAGGGGACGGATATGTGACGCTCTGCAAGTTGCTGTTCATATTCGTGGTCGCGCCGGTCACTATCATCAAGGGCTTCTTCAGCGGGCTGCTGAAGAAGCCCAAGCTGTTTCCGCGCATGCGCTGACGAGACGCGATTCCCTGCTTCGTGCGTCCTACGCCTCGTCGTAATACCCCTCGGGCATCGGGGAGGCGACGAGCTCGCGCATCTCGGTAGGGGAAACGTGGCAGTAGCCGCCAGGGTTCTTCACGAGGTAGCGCTGGTGGTACTCCTCGGCGTCCCAGAAGGTCTTGAGCGGCTCCACGAGCACGTGGAACGGCTTGCCGGCCGTCTCGCAGCGCGTACGCTCTATTGCGGCGACGCGCTCCACGGCGAGCTTCACGTCCACGTCATCGCCCCAGAAGACCCCGGCCTGGTACTGGGTCCCGCGGTCGGCGCCTTGGCGGTTGACGAGCGTGGGGTCGATGATGCGGAAGTATGCGTAGAGCAGGGCCTCCGTGGTGGTCTTCGCGGGGTCGAAGGTCACCTTCACGCATTCCTTGTAGCCCGTGTCGCCCTGGCAGACGCGCTCGTAGCTCGGACTCTCGATCGCGGGGTCGCCGTTCGCGTAGCCCACCTCGGTGGCCATGACGCCCGGCATCTGGCGGAAGAGCTCCTCCACGCCCCAGAAGCAGCCGCCGGCCAGGTAGATGGTGCGGTTGCGCCGCGCTTCCGACGCCCGGAGGGACTCGTCCAGGTCGGTCCCGTCCAGGTAATGGAGCAGGAACGCCTTGGCGAGCGAGTTCGGCCGGGCGTAGGCGCGCGCGTCGTCGAAGGAGTACCACGCTGCGCGGTTGACCTCGCCGGGGCGGGCATGCAGCTCCTCGCTCTCGGCCACGCAGGAGAAGTTCACCATCAGCGTGTTGGACGGCTCGAAGAAGCGGCTCGCGTTGAACGCGATGTCGCCCACCTCGAGGCCCGTCTCCTCACGGACCTCGCGGCGCACCGTCTGGTCCAGCGACTCGCCGCGCGCCACGTAGCCGGCAACGAGTATCCCGTGCTTGCCGTACTGGTCGATGAGGACCACGCGCTGCCGGTCGGGCGAGAGCACCTCCATGCTCACGGCCACGTTGAAGCCGGGATAGCGCCAGTCCTGGCAGGTGGGGCACCAGGCCACCGGTCCGTCTTCGGGATGCTCGCGAATCACGAGCTTGGTGCCGCATTCGGGGCAATACTTCATGCGTGTCTCCTCTCGCTCACGCACGATGATATGCCGCCTTCCGCCCCGCGCCGTCCGTCATCCCGCCGCATCGCCGCGGCACGCGTGCACGATCGCATTTGCCACGGGAACGTGACGGATGTCACAAATGCCGTGGCCGGCATTGCCGCAGCATGCCCCATGCGTCACATTTGTTCCAATTCGTCACAAATGGGAACACGAGAGGCCGCGAGGCCATATGCTTGCGGCGTCAGGAAAGAAAGGCACGTCAAGCGAAGCGAGACGGGAGCATTCATGGAGAACAAGGCGGTTCGCATCTACGGCAAGGAGGACCTGAGGCTCGACACGTTCGACGTTCCCGAGCCGGGCAAGGACGAGATCCTGCTCAAGGTCATGAGCGACTCGGTGTGCATGTCCACCTACAAGTACGCCGAGCAGGGCGAGGCGCACAAGCGCGCGCCGAAGGACCTGGCGAACAACCCCGCCATCGTCGGCCATGAGACCTGCGGCATCGTGTGGAAGGTCGGCCCGGGCGCCGGCGAGAAGTACCAGCCTGGCGAGGTCGTCACGCTGCTGCCCGTCGCCGAGGTGGACGGCGAGGTCCGCACGAGCGGCTACTTCTACGGCAACTGCGGCGGCGACTCGCAGTACGCGCTGGTGCCCGCCGAGTTCGTGGCCACCGGCAAGGTGATCCCCTTCAAGGGCGACTGCTACTACCAGGCGTCGCTGGCCGAGCCCGTGAGCTGCATTATCGCCGGCTACAAGCGCATGTACCACACCAACGAGGACAACCATGAGCACGTGATGGGCCCGAAGGCAGGCGGCAGCCTCGTGATCTTCGGCGCCTGCGGCCCCATGGGCCTCGAGGCCATCGAGTACGCCCTGCAGCTCGACAATGGCCCGCAGCTCGTCGTCGCCACCGACGTCAACCCCGAGCGCATCGCCCGCGCCGACGCGCTCATGCAGCCCTACGTGCGCGAGGGCCGCAAGCTCGTCATCTTCAACAGCGCCGAGCACGAGGACGTGGAGGGCGACCTGCTCGCCCTCACCGACGGCAAGGGCTACGATGACGCCATGGTGTTCGCGCCGGTGCCCGCCCTGTGCGAGCAGGCGGACCACGTGCTGGGCTACGACGGGTGCTTCGAGTTCTTCTCCGGCCCCATCGACAAGACCCTCTCGGCCACCATCAACATGTACGACATCCACTACAAGCTCACGCACTTCATGGGCTACTCGGGCAGCCTGACGGAGGACATGCTGGACGCCCTGGCGCTCTCCGCCGCCGGCCGCCTGCACCCCGACGTCATGGTCACGCACGTCGGCGGCCTCGAGAGCGCCATCGACACGACCCTCAACCTCCCCAAGATCCCGGGAGGCAAGAAGATGGTCTACCCGCAGATCGAGATGCCGATGACGGCCATCGACGACTTCGCCAAGCTCGGCGAGAAGGACCCGCTCTTCGCGAAGCTCGACGAGGCCTGCAGGGCCCACGGCGGGATCTGGTGCCCGGAGGCCGAGCACATCCTGCTCGAGCACTTCGGCGTGGAGACGGACGTGAACGCGAGCCGCTAGCGCACGCACCTGGCGCGAGCCGCTTGCACGGAGCCGGCACGGGCTGCCGGCCTCAGGAACGCAACGAGCCCGGGGACGGCGATGCGGCCGTTCCCGGGCCTTTTCGTATAGTTGGTGCATGGCTTGGCCCGGCCGCGACGGAGGGGGGCAAATATGTCGTTCGTCGGCGACGAGGGGATGCTGGCACGAGTCGCGAACCTCTACTACAAGCAGGACCTCACGCAGCAGCAGGTCGCGCAGAGGCTGAACGTGAGCCGCTCGCTCGTCTCGAAGATGCTCCGCGAGGCGCGGCGGCGCGGGATCGTGGAGGTCACCGTGCACGACCATGGCGTCGTGTCGTTCTTCGAGCTGGAGGGAAGGCTCAAGGCGGCGTTCGGCCTCCGGGACGCCTTCTGCTTCGAGCCGAGCGCGGACCCGGCGGCCGCCCGCCGCGTCTTGGGAACGGCGGCAGCGGCCTACCTGCCGCGCTACATCGAGAACGGCTGCCGCGTGAGCGTGACGTCGGGCGAGACGGTGTATGCGGCGGCGCAGGCCTTCGAGGTCTCCGGCACCCTGCCCGACACGACGTTCATCCCCGTCTCCGGCGGGCTCGACGACATGAAGCGCAACCTGCAGGCCAGCCACATCTGCGCCGTCCTGGCCAACCGCTGCGGCGGCCATGCCCGGCAGCTCCACGCGCCCATCGTGGTGAGCTCCGAGGAGACGAAGCGCCTGCTCATGGAGGAGCCCTTCATCCGCGACCCGCTCGCCGAGGCGCGCCAGGCCGACGTCGCGCTCATCGGGGTGGGCGTGGGGCACGGCCGCTCCTGGATGGGCGAGGCCTACCACGACCTCTTCTCCGACGAGGTGGACTCCCTCGTCTCCTCGGGGGCCATCGTGGGCGACATCTCGTTCAACTTCTTCGACCGCGAGGGCCGCACGGTGCCCTGCGCATGGAACCGCCAGCTCGTGGGCTTGTCCGTGGAGCAGATCGTCTCCGCGCCCACCGTGGTGTGCGTGGCCGGCGGCGTGGACAAGCTGACCGCCATCTACGTGCTCCTGCGCCAGGGGATGGTGAACGTCCTCATGACGGACGCCGCCTGCGCCGAGCGCCTCATAGCCATGCATGGGCTGGACGCGGCGCCTGGCGCGTAGCGAATGGATGCATCCGCCGACGGTCGTCTGGCATCATGGGCGGCGGTCGACCTAGGAAGGAAAGCAAGCTGGCAAGCGCTGCGATGCTAATGCAGGGCTTCGGATGCCAAGCGTTCTGGCAATGTCCACGACGGCTTTGCGAACTCCGTGGTGACGATTGGCCCCTTCTGCTTCGACGCGGCTTCATGTGCCGTGGCTGGCCGCTTGTCCCTCTCTGTAGGGAAGAGGCCTTCGAGGAGCATGTCCCTCCTGTCGGCAATGCCTGTCGGTGGCGGGCGCAGCCGTCGTCCGAGTGCCATGCTTGCCTCTCGTACGACGAGGCGGAATTGTCGCTGGTCCAGCAGCTGCTCGGCGGTGAGCCTCCGAGTGCTCACACCCAAGTTGGCTAGCACCAGCTCTCGCCGGATGTCGCGTGCGTCGTCCGTATGGAACGGGGCGCCGTCGTATTCGATGCCGAACCTTGCCTGCGGCCAATAGAGGTCGATCATGCAGTATGAGAGCCTGCTGGTGCGTGACGCGTCGGTGCCAAGCTCGATCCGTGCGTTGAGGACGGGGGCTTGGACTCCGTACCCACCTAGCCTCCGATCGAGCGTGAGGAGTATCGCGCAGCTCGATTCCATCGGTGACAGCGACCCATCGAGGACCTTGCGCAATGCGTTCCTGGCCTTGGCGATGCCTCGTGTCCCCTTAGGTGATGCATCTAGGTATCGGCCGAGCTTCGTCGTGCTGGTGAGCGGGTCGAGGCACACGAAGCCCTTCTGGCATCTCGCTGGGAAGTAGCCGCCGCAGAGCGCAAAGCCGAGCAACATGAGCTCCACGTTCGCGAGGCGGTCCGCAAGCTGGAGGTAGCAGAGCTCCGGCGACGCGAGGAGCACCCCCTCGCCGAGGTCGATGAAGGAGCCGGCCGGCACAGGCTGTGACCATTGGTGCGGGCGCACGCTGATCGTGGCGTGCCTATCGCCTGAAGCCGGGGCGAGGACATCCATCGGACCGGGAAAATCGGGCAGACCCATCGCGGCGAATTTCCGAGAAACGGCTCGGAAGGCGGCCTTTCCGGCAACGTCGGGGCATGCAAGCTGGGATTCCCCTGACCGGCTGCTTGGCCAGGTCGCGAGCTTCCGCCTCCGCGGGATGCCGCTCATCCCCATGAGGACGTTCGCCCAAAGCGCGGTGGTATGCGTGACATAGATGCTCATGGCCCCATGATGGCAGTGCTGCCTCACGCGAATATGCGCCTTTGCATACGTGATGCCTACGCGGTGCGGACGGGCTGCAGGCATGCCGTCCTTTCTTGAGCTGAGGCCTTCGAATGGGAATGGGATTCTCCGCAACGTCTTCACTTGGGCTGGCGCAATGACGTAGCACCGGGCGGGCATCTTCTCGTGGGTGGGATATGTGGCATGTGGTCATGAGGGGCACAAGGGGAAGGAAACCTAGCTGCCAGGATGGTCGAGATGCGTGTTGTGTTGTCGGCAAGATGGGCGAGATGCGTGTGGCGAACGTGCCAGTTTGGACGAGATGCGTGTGGCTGCGTGGCAAGATGGGCGAGATGCGTGTGCACGCATCTCGAAGAAGCTGACGCTTGGGGACCCGATTCGTCAACTTGGGCGAGACGCGTGCACACACGTCTCGCCCAAGTCGTCTTCGTACCACACGCATCTCGCGTAATCGGGCAAGAAAGTCACACGCATCTCGCCCATCTTGCCAGGCGCACGCACGTATCTCGAACAAGTTGCCAAGCAGGCGACTCGTGGTCGGCGCGAACCGGCTGCCGCCATCATTTGCTGTCTGTGGCTCGTATCCGACTAGTACCCGAGGTCCTCGTTAACGAGGAACACCTGGACGCGGCCGGGGATGGAGTTGTGGCGCGTCACCACGATGTGGCTGCAGATGCAGTCGGGTGCCAGGCAGTCGCCGCACATGCCCGTCTTGGTGCACGGGGTGTCGCGATGGAGGCGCATGGCGTTGGCCGGCGCTGCCAGGTTGCGCACGCGCGAGATGGCAGCCTCCACGTCGCGGGCGCACTTGTTGCGGCCGGCGACGATTACCACATGCTGCGGGCCGTAGATGAGGTAGGCGAGGCGCGTGCCGTTGCCATCGATGTTCACGAGCTGCCCGTCGTAGGTGATGGCGTTCGTGCTCATGAGGAACCAGTCGCAGTTCGCGACCTTCGCGTAGTGCGCGCGCTTGGTGACGTCGTCCACGATCTCGGCGCGGCTCAGGTAGTCGTAGTCGCCGGACTCCAGCGCGCCCTCGATGCCCGCCTCGGCGAGCGTCATGGACCCGCCGAGCGCCACGGACTCGCCGGCCTTTATCTGGCCCAGCACCGCCTGTGCGGCCTCGTCGGCGGTCTCGAAGTAGCGGCCCTCGATGCCGCGCCTGCCGAGCTGCTTGATGATGCCCTGCGCCAGGGCCTCGAACGTCTTCGACCTGGGATCGAGCTCAGAACCTGCCATGTTTCCTCTCCTCTTGTCGCCGCGCCTGCGCTGCCGCCAAGCCGAGGCAGGCGCCGGAAACCTCGTCCCTATCGTCGCGCGAAGCCGGCTCCGTTGGCAAGCATGCCCTCGGCACAAGAGCCAGGGCGCACGTGCGGCTGCGTGCGCATGCGGCTGCTGGCGCGAACGGCTGCGTGCGCGGGCCCTGTCGTGCGGTGCCGCAGATGCCGCCCTATGCCACGCCGCGGCCGCGGCGCCTGGCCCATGCCATCAGCGTCGCCGCGAGCGCCAGCGCCACCACGAGGAATACGGAGGGGAACAGGAACGCCTGCAGGAACGAGCCGCCTTCCACGATGAGGCCTATCGCGAAGGAGCCGAGCGAGAGGCCCGCCGAGGTGGCGGTGTTGACCCACGAGAACATCTCGCCGTGGCGCTGCTTGGGCGCGAGCGCGCCGCTCAGCTGGTAGTGGAGGTTGGTGCAGGGCGAGACGAAGCAGCCGATCGCGAACGCGGCCACCGAGAGCGCCGCATGGGACGAATACAGGGCGAGCGAGAGCGACACGGCCAGGTAGACGGCGGAGAACAGCACGAGCTGGCGGGGGAGGGCGATCCTGCGCGTGCTGGGCTGGAACCGCGAGAACCCGATGACGCCGAGGATCGAGCCGATCGACCACACCGAGATGACGAAGCCGGACCGGCCGGGCTGGCCGAGGGAGTCGTACCAGAGCGGCAGCAGCGTCTCGAGGGCGCCTGAGAAGGCGTTCGTGGCAAGGCACACGAGAAGCAGCAGGCATACGCCGGCAGAGGAGAGGAGCCCGCGCATCTCGGCGCGCTCCGCCTCGTCGTCGGCGATGTCGTCTGCCGCGGTGCGGCGCCTGCCGCCTGCCGTCCGTCCCGCCTCGGCATAGGCGTGCACCGGCTTGCTGGCGGCGAGCATCCACGAGCCCACGACCTGCCCGCCCACGGCGAAGACGAGCCCTGCCCCTGCCATGCCCAGCCC
>CADBMC010000094.1 GCA_902795635.1 uncultured Coriobacteriaceae bacterium
CTCGCTCGTCGAGGGCGGCGCCCACGACGTCATGCTCAAGGACACGAACAGGGACGTGAACTTCCGCTCGTAGCCTGCCCGGAGCGCCATGGTCAGGTTCGATACCAGGGCCCCGATGAGGCGGTCTCCGAGGCGGAGTCGATGGCGCGCTACCTTCTCGAGCGCGGCGTGGATGAGGACTGCATCATCCGCGAGGACCGCTCCACCTCGACCCTCGAGAACATGGAGTTCTCGAAGGCCCTCATCGAGGAGCGGGTGGGGGAGGATGCGCTCGCGTCGGGCGAGGCCAAGGTCGCGTTCTCGACAACCAACTACCACGTCTTCCGCTCGGGCATCTGGGCGCGGCGCGTCAGCCTGCGGGCCCAGGGCATGGGGGCGCGCACCAAGTGGTACTTCTGGCCGAACGCTGCGGTCCGCGAGTTCGCGGGCCTGCTCACGGCTCACAGGGGCAAGCAGGCCATGATAATAGGGGCGATGCTTGTCGCCTCCACCCTGCTGACCTTCATCGTCTACAGGTGATTCTCTAGCCCAGAGCGGCGATCTCCTCGGCGACGGCCAGGCCCGCGCTCATGCCCAGGCGGTCGGCGCCCGCATCGAGCATGGCAAGGGCCTCCTCGAGGGAGTGGATGCCGCCTGCGGCCTTGACCTGGCAGGTATCGCCGACGACGCGGCGCATGAGCTCGACGTCGTGGACCGTGGCGCCTCCGGTGGAGAAGCCCGTGCTCGTCTTCACGAAGGCCGCGCCGGCCTCCATCGAGCAGCGGCAGGCCGCCTCCTTCTGCTCGTCCGTGAGCAGGCAGCACTCGATGATGACCTTGACGGGCGTGGAGGGCACGGCCTCGACGACGGCGCGGATGTCGGCGGTGACCGCATCCAGGTCGCCGGCCTCGAGCAGGCCTCCGTTGACGACCATGTCGATCTCGGTGGTGCCGTCGGCGACGGACTGCTTGGCCTCGGCGACCTTGGCCTCGGTGCAGGCGGCTCCCAAAGGGAAGCCGATGCAGGAGCTGATGCCCACGCCCGTGCCGGCGAGCTCCTCGGCGGCGAGCTTGACCCAGCAGGAGTTGATCGCCACGGTTGCGAAACCGTACTCGGCGGCCTCGGCGCAGAGCTTCCTGATGTCGGCCGCGGTGGCGTTCTGCTTGAGGTTGGTGTGGTCGATGGCGGGGAGTACCTGCGAGATGTCTGCCATGTGAAGCTCCTTAAGCGAAGTCGTCCGGCGCGCCTGGGCGCCATTTCTCGCAACCATTCTACATCGAGGGCCGCCCGGCCTCCGATGCGCTCCGCCCAAATCGAGGCAAAAGGGGGTAGGTCGTGTGAGGAATCCTGCGAAAACGTGCGAGACCCCTACGGTTTTGCCTCGGTTGGGGGTCGGTATCAGGGCGAGACCCCTACGGATTTGCCTTGCTTCGCCTCGGCAGGTCGCCTGCAGGCGCGTACAGCACCGCGCGGATACGCTCTGGAAAAGCCTCGACCGAAGCCCTCTCTACTGGCCTTTTCCTGCTAAAATTATTCGGTTTAGCATTGACCGAGAAGGGGAGAGACCGTGGCAGATGAGAAGAGCTTTCCGGCCTACGACGCCGCGGCGATAGAGACCAAGTGGCAGAAGGTCTGGGAGGACGAGCAGACCTTCGCCGCACGCGAGGATTCGGGCCGTCCCAAGAAGTACGTCCTCGAGATGTTCCCGTACCCCTCGGGCGACCTGCACATGGGCCATGCCCGCAACTACTCGATCGGCGACGCCATGGCCCGCCAGGCCCGCATGCGCGGCTTCGAGGTCCTGCACCCCATGGGCTTCGACGCCTTCGGCCTTCCTGCGGAGAACGCCGCCATCAAGAACAAGACCCAGGCCGGCGCCTGGACCTACTCGAACATGGACCAGGCCATCGCCACGATGAAGCGCATGGGCTTCTCCTACGACTACGACCGCCTCGTGCGCACCTGCGACCCCGACTACTACAAGTGGGGCCAGTGGGCCTTCCTCAAGATGTGGGAGAAGGGCCTGGCCTACCGTGCCACCTCGCCGGTCAACTGGTGCCCCTCCTGCAACACGGTGCTTGCCAACGAGCAGGTCGTCGACGGCAAGTGCTGGCGCTGCCACTCCGTGCCCGAGAAGCGTGAGCTCTCCCAGTGGTACCTCAAGATCACCGATTACGCCCAGGAGCTGCTCGACGACCTCGACCAGCTCACCGGCTGGCCCGAGAACGTCAAGGCGCAGCAGCGCAACTGGATCGGCCGTTCCGAGGGCGCCGAGATCGACTTCGCGCTGGCTGCCGAGGACGGCGTCACGCCTACCGATCGCCTGATCACCGTCTTCACCACGCGCCCCGACACGCTGTACGGTACCTCGTTCTTCCTGCTGCCGCCCGAGAGCCCGCTCGCTGAGGAGCTGGTGGCGGGCACCGAGCACGAGGAGGAGTTCTACGCGCTGCGCAA
>CADBMC010000095.1 GCA_902795635.1 uncultured Coriobacteriaceae bacterium
AGCAGGGCTTGGGCGCGAATCCACCCGTTAAGACGTTTTCATGTGCCGCAGAGAATAATCGGCAACTTTCAAGAATAATGGCGTTCAGCTGCGGAAACGTCTTCAGAAAAGCACGGTTTCCCGACATCACCTGCAAGCCACCTGCAACCAATGGAATAATTCCAGCGGAATAATGTCCAGTCGAGAGATTTTGCCTGAAAGCGCGCAAGGGGGAAAGCGAAACCCGGAGGGCTCGAGTTTCCGCGCCGCAATCATCCGAATCGTTGCGCGGAAATTTTTCGCGGCCCTTGCGCGCGCAGAGGTTCACGGCGACGTCGCAAGCCCCAAGGAGAGCCGGGGCGCGTCGAAGCCGGTAAGGCGGAAGCCGGGCAGCCGACCCGCATCGGAAGCTTGGAATCGGGCACGAGGTTCCCGGGGCGTCCTCGTGCGCCAAGGCGGGCGAGAAGGCTTTCGGGAGAATCGGCGGCTGAGGCAGAAGAAATGCAAATGGAGGCATTAGCTGGCAGCTAAGGAAGAATCGAGGTCATTGGATTAGATTCAAGCTGGGCAGAACTTTACGCATCCCTCCGACCAGCCGAAAGAGCACCCGGCAATCAAGATGACCATCGCCTTCCGACCGCACAGACGTTTTGCCATCGAGAGTAGAACCCGCTATCCATCTCGATGACGCATGGTTCAGACGCGTATCTCCCCATGTATGGATGGATGTCCACCTAAAGGGACAATTGGCGCGACGCCGAGTGGGAAAATTCTGCTCGGCATGTATCACGAAAACCGGATCGCTGTCGCGGGGCCTTCTGAGAAGGTCGTAGACCGTGCTCGTTCTGGTCGGAAAAATCCTCGCCGCACTCAATCGCTGGATGAACGACCTGCGATGGGAAGAAACCGCACGGGCCCGCCCTCGATTCCCAGCCAAGCCAGGGCAAGGGGCCCTTAGGAATCGCCTGGGGGAAGTTACGGATGAGGCTCCGTTGCTTTCACGCGCATCGTCGCCAAGGGCGTCGATGCTTCCGGTCATCAGGGAAAATGCCCATCTTGGAGCGCTTGCTACTGCTTGCTACTGCCAAGCGGAATCCCCAATGCGTCAGCCACCTGCACTCTGATGTATGAACGTTCCAACGGGTGAACGGAATGCCATCCCGAACGAACCCAAAAACATGAGCGAACCAGGTGGGGGAACTGCAGATGACCGAGCATATTCAAGATATCAGGGACCTCGACAGAGGCGAATCGAAGGCAAGGGGCCGCAATCATCGCAATGAGAGCAACGAGGGCTGCAAGGTCGTCGGGGAAATCACGGCAACGGAGCGGTCTGGTTTGGACGCAATGGCAGATGGCGAGTTCCTCGATGTACCCCAAGTGGCTAAGTACCTCAACGTATCTAAATCCATGGTCTACAAGATGGTCGAAAATCGGCAGATTCACGCCATAAGGCTCGGACGTCTCGTACGTATTCGCCGATGCGATCTTGAGCAGGCGATTCGTGACCTGAGCTGTCAGTGATGGCGGAATTGGAGCGACCATGAGACGGACGCTGGACTCCATTCACCCATTCACCTTCATATCGGGCCTTTCCTGCGCCTCCGACGAAGCTTGCGGCCGTTGGCATGCGAGCGGGAAGGAAGGCGTGTCATGAGTCAGAAGAACGGCTACAGGCGGCAAGTGCCTATCAAGGATTTCTATTCGGTTGGGGACGTCGCGGCGCTGCTCGGCATCAGCGACCATACCGTTTACGACCTTGTCCACAGGAGAAGCGACCCGATGCCCTTCAGGCTTCTCTACGTGTCCAATAAGGGGATGTTCGTCCAGAGGGATGAGCTGATGGTATGGCTCGAGCGCAACAGCGCATATGTAGCTGAGATCATGAAGAAGGACAAGGGGAATGAAGGATAGCAGCGGAAGCGGCGACGACGAATTCATCGTCGTCCACCGGTTCATGCTGCGAGATCTACAGCTAAAGGGCATACCGCTGCTGCTGTACGCGCGAATATACGGGTTCTGTCGTAGCGGATCCACCTACTACGAAAGCCGGCCAGCAGCAGCACGGGCCCTGAACACTACGCCGAGATCCCTCATCCGCGCGGCTAACGAGCTGACCGAACGAGGCCTGATTGAATGCATCGGCAGTCATGTGTCCGCATCCGGATCGGTAACGAAAGAATACGTGATCAACGAAGCCGCCTGCGCAGGCGAAGCGTCGCCCACCGCGGCGCGAAAACTCCCTGACGAAACGTCATCCCCTGACAAGATGACACCCCCTGACGAGTTTTCACCCTTCGACGGCGTCAACCCCGACGGAACGTCAGGCTACCCCGTGACGGGCTGTCACCCAAAAAGAAAGGGATAGCAAAGTTGGAGAAAGAATACTGGGGCGGCGGCGAGAAAAGAGATCTGATCACCCTCGATGAGGCGAACAGCCTCGGGATTCCGTTCGACGAACCGGAACGGGTGCCATGCCCCTTCTGCGGGAAGGACCTTCCTCCCCTGGGGATGGAGTTCATGGGCCAAATCAGATGGGTGGCTCGAGGGAAATGCGGATGCGGGGGCGAAGCCGAAGCGGCACGCGAAGCCGCGGCCAGGGAGCAGGCGGAACAACAGAGGAAGGCGGCGAAAAAAGTTAGCGACGCCGGGGTGAAACCGCGATTCGCGAACGCCGTGACGTCGAACCCGCTCATATCGAGGTATCTCACGGAGGACGCGATGCGAGAGGGACGCGGGCTCTACATCCATGGCGCGGTGGGCAGCGGGAAGACGCACGCCGCAAGCGCGCTCGCCAGAGCATTGGTCTACGAGGGCGAATCGGTGGTCATGACGACATCTATAGACATGCTCGACGAAGTGAAGAGCTCGTACGGAGAGTCGTTCTCGTCCCAAGGCACTTCGAGATTCCGCAAGTGCGGAGTCCTGATCGTCGACGACCTCGGAAAGGAAGGCGCGAGCAGCTGGGTGCTCACGACGCTCTTCCAGATATTCAACGGTAGATACGAATCCCTGCTCCCCACCATCGTCACCAGCCAGTACTCGCTGGAGGGGCTCGAAAGGCGGATGTCGCGCGGAGGGGAATCCGAGACGGCGCACGCTATCGCCTCCCGCATCAGGGAGACCTGCACGCCGGTATTCACGGGCCGCGCCGACAGGAGATCCGGGGCCTGAAACGCCTAGTACCGGCTTCTACCGTCAAGCGGGGGCCGAGCTCCCCGCCGGCCATCCGCGAAACGTATAAATGCCCCGCGGGCCGCCGCGCGAAACATCGCCCCAGAAGTTTCCCGGCGCGGACGGTCCGCGCCAACCCCCCTGGGCGATGGAGGAACCAGATGCTGAGACTCGGAGACAGCGAGTACGAAGAGGTCACCGGCGCAGAAAGCGCCGCCCTCGTAGAGAAGTGCCAAGAGAACGGCTGGCTCATGGAAGGCGGCTACGCCTGGCAAGACGACCCCTTCCTCGAGGAGTATCCCTACAGCTTCGTCAGAGCGGACAGCATCGAGGGCCTGAGGGAGTATTTCGGAGGCAACTGGGCCCTCCGCCAGGGAATCCTCTACGACGACCTCGCCTTTATCCAGCAAGTGGACGGTGGCGACGAGTGGTGGACGCTCAAGAAGCTCCCCGATGGGAGATGGCTCGATTTCGAAAGCTGGAGCTTCCGCAACGTGCGCAAAGACCCCGTCGAGTTCAACCGGGCAATCGTCTCCATGCAGATGGCAACCGCGGAAGAGTGCTCGCACCTCGACTACATGCTGCCGGACGAGGGGAAGAACACCTGGAGCTTCGAGAAGCGAATCGAAACGTCGAGCGACGGCCGAGAAACGTACTGCCGGAGCTTCTCCACGGAAACCGAGGACGGCCGCCGGGTGTCGGTTTTCGAAACCCCCGGCGAGCGCGGGTGGAACATGAAGGCGGAGCGCCGAGACGGGACGGTGACGGAGTGGCGCTACGGGCTGAGAAGCGCTCTCGCAACCGCCTCCCAAGCGGAGAGGAACCTGCATGCCCAGCCCGATCAGGCCGACGGGCGCGGGAGCCTTTCCGAAAGAGCGGAAACCGCGGCCCGAGCCGCAGAGGCTTCGCCTGGACGGGATGTGTTCCGATTGAAGAGGGAGGCACGGTAATGGCCAGCGACTTCGGAGACGACTCCGGCGAGAAGATGCTCAACGACTTCACCCGCTTCGCGGAGCGCATGGGCGAAGACGCCATGAGGCGCAGGGCGGACGAGTTCAGACGCGCGTGCAAGAACGCCAAATCGGCGACGAAGGGCGGCAGAACCGCCGAGGCAAAGCCGTCCGAATGGGCGAAGCTCGACATGAGGGAGTTCCAGGGCATCGAAGGGTACGACGAGCTCAAGCCGATCATCGACAAGAAGCTTGCCGACAACGGCGCCGACCACACGTGGTTCACCGACCCCTCCTCGGGAAAGGAGTACCTCCTGTTCAAGGTCCGCGACGCCCACGAGGTCTGGGCCTCGTTCGACCAGCTGGAGAGGGAGAGCGCCGTCGCCGAAGAGCGCGCGGCGGAGAACGTGAAAAGGGAAATCGGCCGCGAAGCGGAGAAGCGCCCCGGGAAAGGACGCGACGGGCGCCCCTTGAAGGACCGCGCGGAGGATGCCGTGAAGGCGTCGAAGCGCATGGAGCGCAGCGATGCCGGCGCCCGGCCTAGGAGCCGCATGCCTCACGTCCGCAAGGACAGGACGAAATGACGGGTTCAGGCGGAAAGGGCGGCGCGGCAGCCGCCCTGGTCCTCTCCCTAGGCGCTTTCGCGATCGCAAACTCATACTCGGCCTGCCTGATGTCGTTGCCGGGCCAGCCCATCGCTAATCTCTCCCCGGCGCTCCAGAAGCTGCCCGCCTTCATCCTGTCGAACGGGCCCCTCAGCATGGAGCCCGCGTCGTTGGCGTCCGGCCTCCTGGGAAGCTGCGCGGTCTGGGTCGCCTGGGCGTACTCTCTCACGCACGGCTCCGGCGAGCGCCAGGGCGAGGAGCACGGGAGCGCCAGATGGGGCACGATCCGCGAGGGCCGCAAGTTCATGGACCCCGACAGCCCGGATGGGAACATCATCCTCACGGAGCACTTCGGCATGGCCATGAGCAGGAAGGACCACGACAGGCGATACGAGAGGAACCGCAACGTCATCGTCGTCGGCGGGTCCGGGTCGGGAAAGACCCGGGGGTACGTCGAGCCCAACCTCATGCAGATGAACGCCGACTTCTTCGTAACCGACCCCAAGGGCGAATGCCTGCCGAGGGTCGGGTGGATGCTCGACGAAGGCGGATACGACATAAGGTCCTTCAACACCGTCGACTTCTCGCAATCGCTGCACTACAACCCGATAGCCTACGTCGAGGACGAGGCCGACGTCCTCGAGTTCGTCACCTGCTTCATAGCCAACACCACCGGCGACAAGGAGCACTCTGACGACCCGTTCTGGGAGAAGGCCGAGAGGCTGCTCTACGTCGCCCTCGTCGGATACCTGGTCAAGCACTGCCCGAGAGAGGACCGGTCGCTGTCGGGCCTCGTCACCCTGCTCGCCCTAGCCAAGGCGAAAGACGACGACGAGGACTACAAGAGCCCGTTGGACCTCCTCTTCGAGGAGATCGAGACCGGGTACCGGACGATCGCCGTCGACGACGACCCGGACGACGGCTACGACCCCTGGTCGCGCACCTCTGAGAAGGCCGGATCGGGCTGCGTCAGAGTGAAGACCGGGGACCCCGTGCCGATCGAATCGGATTTCAGCCTCCTGCATTACAAGATGTTCAAAGACGCCGCCGGCAAGACGATGAAATCCATCCTCGTCTCCTGCAACACGAGGATGGAGCCCTTCGCGATCCCGCAGGTGAGGGAGCTCGTCTCATACGACGAGATGGGCCTCGACCAGCTCGGAAGCGAGGACGGCAAGATCGCGGTGTTCGCAATCATGAGCGACACGAGCCCGCTGTACTCGTTCCTCTTCGCGATCATGATGTGGCAGACGATGAACATCCTCTGCAGGAAGGCCCTCGTGCGCTACGGAGGCAGCCTGCCGAGACCGGTCCACCTGATCCTCGACGAGTTCGCGAACATCGGCAAGATCCCGGACGTCGAGAAGACCGTCGCCGTCGTGCGGAGCAGGAACATCTCGCTCTCGATAATCCTGCAGTCGCTGTCCCAGCTAAAAGCCGTCTACAAGGACAACGCCCCGACCATCATCGACTGCTGCGACACGATGCTCTTCCTGGGCGGGAAGTCCACGGACACCGTCAAGCAGATCTCCGAGTCGGTCGGCAAGGAAACGGTGTCGACGGTGACCTGGAACGAGAGCCGCGGCGGGCAGGCGTCCTCCACGAGGAACTGGAACACGCTGGAGAGGGACCTCATCCAAGGCGCCGAGGTCGCAAAGCTCCCCCGAGATGAGGCGATCGTGCTCATCGCCGGGACGGACCCCCTCAGGGACAGGAAATTCGACATCGAGAGGCACCCCAGATGGAACCTGGTTTACCCGGGCCACAAGGGCTGCAGATTCGAAGCCCCGTTCGACTTCGGGGCATACGCGAGGAAAAGGGGCGGATCAGGGCGGGGATAGCAGGCGGCGGCCGCGCGCCAACGCAAATCCGGGGAGGCCTTCCACAACCGCACCCGGAGGCCGCCGCCCAATGCGAAGGAGCGCAAAGAGGCGCTCCGGCAAAGATTGTACAGCTGCGCGGCACTTCCACAACAGCCGCGCCCAATGCGAAGGAGCGACTCACATGCTTCAGCAAATCATCCAGCTAGTCTCTGGCTGCGTCACCTTCCTCGGCGGCTTTTTGGTCGTCTGGGGCGCGGTCTCGCTCGGGCTCGCCATCCGAGAGCAGCAGGGCGGCGCCCAGATAGCGAGCGCGATCTCCACCATCGCGGGCGGGGCGATCATCATCGCCGCAGCCGTCTACTTCGGCATGCTCGACACCTCGTGGATGCCCAACTAGGGGGCAGAGATGCTGAGCGTGACAGTGCACAAGGACATCGGTGAATACACCGAGAAGGTCGTGGGAAAGATGTCCGCCAGAACGCTCGGATGCACTGCCGGCGGGATCGGGGCCTCCTTCGGAGCGGCCGCCCTGTCGTATTTCGCATTCGGGATCCCCGTGTCAGACGCAACCATCCCCGTAATGGCCGCCTCCATGCCCTTCTGGCTCGCCGGGTTCTGGCGCCCCAAGGGCCTCAAGGCAGAGAAATTCATCCCCCTGTGGCTCGACCACGTGCTCGGCGACGGGAAGCTCCTGTACTCGACCGCAGGCAGGTTCCCGTCCGAGAGCCTCGCCTGTCAGCGCGTGGACCGCAAGGCCGCCAGGCGGACATGGAGGAAAGGAGCAGAGAAACGTGATCTTTCAGAAGAAGAAACCGAACGGCAAGGCCGGTGAGACGCACACTCGCGCCCCCAGGGTTCCGCGCAAATCAATAGACCGCAGGGTCCGGGAGCAGGAGGAGCGCCTCGACGAGAAGACGAGAGAGCAGAGAAGGAAGCGCAGGGCCGCCAAGGACGTGTACGGCGCCGTCGGCTTCGACCTCATGTACCAAGACGGCACCTGCCAGGTCGAAGAAGGGCTGTTCAGCGAGACGGTCGCGTTCGACGACATCAGCTACCAGTCCGCGCGCGACGAGTCACAGCAGGCAGTGTTCTCGGGCTGGTGCCAGCTCTTCGACTATTTCGGCTCGGGCTCCTCGGTGGAGCTGACCGTCGCGAACAGCCCGATCCCGCCCTCGGAAATTGGGAACAGGACCTTCTTCGACGAGGGCGACGCCGCGACCGCGGAATACGCGCGGGAGTACAACAAGATTCTGAACGACAAGATGCGCGAGGGAATCTCCAATCTGACCCGCGAGCGCTACCTCACGTTCTCCACGGGCGCGGCATCCGTCGACGAGGCCATACCGAAACTGGCTCGAATGCGCAACGACGCCGAGCAGACGTTGGCGAAGATCCGCAGCTCGTCCAGGAAGCTCAACGGCCGCGAGAGGCTGGCCGCGATCAACAAGCTGCTCAGACCGGGCGCCCCCTTCGTGTTCGACTGGGAGCAGGTCGGAGCCCTGGGGAGCCTAACGGCTAAGGACTTCGTGTGCCCCAACGTCCTCGATTTCAAGCCAGAGGGCCTGGGGAGCTGCTACAAGAGCGACGCCGAATGGTGCCAGGTGCTGTCGATGCATCGATTCGGAAGTGAGCTCACCGACCGGTGCCTGGCGGAGATCATCGACCTGCCCATCCCGCTCGCCATCACGATCCACGCCCAGCCTTTGGACAAGGCCGCATCCGTGGCGTTCGTGAAGAGGCGCATCGCATGGATGGACAAGGAAATCATCGACGAGCAGATGAGCGCCGTGAAGAAAGGCTACGACTTCCAGATCCTCCCCTCCGAGCTCAAGTACTCGAAAGAGGAGGCCGAGGACCTGCTGGACCACCTGCAGAACAAGAACCAGAGGCTCTACGTCTACACGGGCCTCGTGTACACGTATGCCTCGAGCTACGGGACGCTCCAGGACAGGGTCATGCAGATCGTCTCGACCGCAAGACGCAACTCTATCGAGATCGACGCCCTCGACTTCCGGCAACGGGAAGGGATGAACTCGATCCTCCCGATCGGCCACAACCACGTCGAGGTGTCCCGGATGATGACGACGGCGCAGGTCGCGATCCAGATGCCCTTCGCGACCCAGGAGCTCATGCAAGAAGGCGGAGGCTACTACGGGCAGAACAAGCAGAGCTCCAACCTGGAGCTGTGCAACAGGAAGCTGCTCGCAAGCCCCATGGGCTTCGTCGCGGGAAAGCCTGGCTCGGGCAAGTCGTTCTCGGTGAAGAGAGAGATCGTGAACACCATCCTGGCGTACCCGGACGACGAGACCATCGTGCTCGACCCCGCCGGGGAGTACAGCCCCGTCGTCGAGGGATGCGGCGGCGAGTGCATCCGATTCGCGCCCGGATCGGGAACGCACCTGAACCCGTTCGACCTCTCCGACGTCGCCCACCAATCAACGGCGGCGCAGATGGCGTTCAAGATCGACGCGTTCCTCGCCCTGTCCTCGGCGACCATGGCGGAGGGCTCCGAGGGTCTTCCCGAGGCCGACAAGTCGATCATCAGCAGGTGTGTCGAAGCCGCGTACTCCACGTGCTCGAGAGAGGGCCGGCTGCCCCTGCTCGGCGACTTCTACCGCATCCTGATGCGGCAGCCCGAAGCGGAGGCCGCGCAGATAGCGCTCCGCTACGAGCGCTACGTCAAGGGCGCGCTCTCGTTCTTCAACCACGAGAGCAACGTCACCTTCGAGAAGCGCATCACGAACGTCGATTTCAAGGACCTCTCCGAGAACATGCGCGCCTTCGGCATCATCGCGGTGCTCGAAACGGTGCGCAACCGCATGTACCGGAACTTCGAGCGCGGCGTCACGACCTGGCTCTACATAGACGAGGTGCAGAGCCTGTTCGGCCACCCCGCGATCATCACGTACTTCTCGAAGTTCTGGGCCGAGGGGCGAAAGTTCAACCTCATCGCGACGGGCATCACCCAGAACAGCGTGTACATGCTCGAGCACGAAGAGGCCCGGAACATGGTGCTGAACTCGGATTTCATCCTGCTCCACAAGCAGTCGCCGCTCGACCGCAAGGCATGGGCGGACCTGCTTGACCTCTCGGCGCAGGAAGCGGGCTACATCGACGAGTCGGTGAGGGCCGGCGAGGGTCTGCTCGTCGCCGGCGGCGCGCGCGTGCCGATCAAAGACGATTTCCCGAAAGGAAAGCTATATGACCTGTTCAACACCAAGCCCGAGGAGATCGCTGCGCTGAAGCGCGCGAGCAAGTTCGCAGCAGCCGGCAGCGGCAAAGGCGCGGTCTCGTAATGGACCTGCTGCCGAACAGCGGCTCGACGGCCCGTCCCGGCGCGGCCAACGCCGTATCCGAGCCCTCAGACGTCGCGTCCACGAGCAGGACCGATGCCGTGACCAGCGGTATCGCGAGGACGCAAGACGCCATCGCCGAGAGCACGGATGAGCAAAGGCGCTACGCATCTCTGAAAGGCGGCAAGCGGAGCGAGGCCGGAGGAGGGCGAACGCCGGCGCAGCCATCCAGGAAGGCGTCTCAGGACCGTCCTGAAGGAAGGAGGGCTCGTAGAAGGGCCGCCTCCGCCCAGGTCGCCGTCCTGCTGGGGAGGGCAACGGACGAGGCCGCCGGCCGCGACGACGAGGGAGACCTCGGAAGCGACTCGATCGAGGGGCTTCGGAGAGAGGCGGAAAACGCCGCCTCCGCGAAGAGGGCGGCTGCCGCCCGTAAAGCGAGGGCAGGGTCCTCGGCCAAAATCGGGGCCGACAGGGCCTTTCGCAAGGAGGGCGCAGCGGAGAAGGTCCGAAGGGCAGGGAGGGCGAAAAACCGCATCCAGTCCCGCAGGACGTGGCTCAAGGCAAGGCGCGCCCAGGAAGCGAGGGCGGCCGCCAACGCCGCCGGGGCGAAGGCGGCGGCCGAAGGCGGGGCGAGGAAGGCGATCGCGACGGCCGTATCGTCGGCTGCGGCCCCTCTTGCGGGGGCGCTCGCCGCGGTGGTGTTCGTCGTGATAGCCGCGCTGCTCGTCTCCCAGCTGGTGAGCTCGCTGTTCGGGTTCTGGGAGAACGAGGAGGCGAAGAAGGCCGTGGAAGGTCTTCCCCCCTACGTGACCACCGAGATGGTCGAGGCCGCCCTCGAATGCCAGGAGCAGTACGGGCATCCAGCCGGTTGCACGCTCGCCCAGATCATCGTGGAGAGCGGGCAGGGCGACCATCTCTCGGGGCTCGTGACTCAGGACAACAACCTTTTCGGCATCAAATGGGCGTCGAGCTTCGCCTACTGCCCCGAGGTGGCGGGCAAGCACAGCTGGTCGACCAAGGAGGAGTACGGAGGTCAGACCGTGAGCATCATGGCCGACTTCACCAAGTTCAAAAGCATGAGAGACTGCATCGTCTTCAGGTCGAGGGTGCTCCTCCAGAACCAGCGGTACGCGGGAAACGCGCTCATCCAGCAGGCCATCGCGGAGAAGAGCTCCGACAAGATGGCAGAAGGGCTCAAGGACGCCGGCTATGCGACCTCGTCCTCGTACGTCGACTCGCTCAAGCAGGCGATGGACGCCTACGGGCTCAGGCGCTTCGACGGCATGAGCCTGGAGGACTTCAGGAACGGGACCGCCAACGGAAACGCGATAGTCGCCGCGGCGGAATCGCAGCTCGGCGTCCCATACGTGTGGGGAGGGTCAACGCCCGGCAAGGGCCTCGATTGCTCGGGCCTCGTCCAGTACTGCTACGCGCAGGCGGGGATCTCGCTGCCCCACTACTCGGAAGACCAGGCGAGCGGCGGAACGAAGATTCCAATCTCGCAGGCGAGGCCGGGCGACATCCTCTGGCGCCCGGGGCACGTCGCCATCTACGTCGGCGGCGACGAGTACATACACGAGCCGCACACGGGCGACGTTTGCAGGCGCGCGACCGGGGTTTCGTACTTCACGTGCGCGATCCGCTACTAAGAGAAAGGAAGCGAAATGCTGAGAAGACGAGGGGGCGGGGGGCTTAGCACCCCCAAGAAGGCTGCGATCGCCGCCGCTGTGCTCGCGGTCCTGCTGATAGTCGGGACGTCGGCGCTGCACGGCGCGATCAGCAGCGCGCAGAACGAACATCCGCAAGAAGCGGAGGTATCGTCCGAGCAGCCAGCGGACGGCGGCGCCGGCGAGGAAGACGGCGGCAAGCAGGCGCCCGATGCCGACGAGGCCAGGGGCGATGCATCGGAGACGATGCAGAAGGCCCTGGAATCGCACGCATGGCAGCAGGACGGCAACTCGAAGACGACCATCCAGTTCCGTAACGGCTCGTTCGTCGAGTCCGACGGAGTCAGCGCCAAGGTAACGGCCATGAGCATCCAGAAGGCGACCTGGAGCGACGGCGGCGGCACTTTGGAATGCAAGCTGGTCGCCGACGGGGACCAGACCGAGAGGTCGTCGATCATCTCACTTTCGGGCAAAGAGGGTTCCTACAAGGTCTCCTGCGACGGTTTCCTCATGGCGAAGGAATACGTACAGGCGAGCGGAAGCGCGACAGCGGTTTCGGTCGAGGGCCTGACGGAGCCGTACACGACCCTCATCGAAGGGAAGAACGGGGACCTCGCGAAGGCGGTGGCCTCGTACTGCAGGGACCACGTGCCCACGGCAACCAAAGCCACATTCGACGGAGAGGTCTACCTCGACATCCCAGGCGGCAGGACCACAGCCACATTCACCTGCGACGATACGGCGGCGACGGTCCTGAACGTCACGTATTCCGGCGGCTCTTTCGAGGTCCAGGGGTAGCCGATGGATGGGATCAGAAGAACCCTGGGCGACGACAGATTCGCAGTCGCCTTCGCGGTGACGGCCGTCGCTGTCACATTGACGTTGGTCGCGCCTCAGCCTGCCTTCGCGTCTATAGCCGACGACATCAACGCATGGCTGTGCGGAGTTCTGCGAGATACGTGCAACTGGATCTTCAATAGCCAGGTCGACGTCCTCAAGTCGATCGGAACCGACGGCGTCCTTTCGGCGAGCTTCGACCAGATGCTCGGCGGCGCGGGAAGCGTGACGATGTACGACGTCGTGCACGGAGTGTGGGAGGCGGCGATCCTGCCGATCGGGTGCGGGGTCCTCTCTTTCGTGTTCACCGTCCAGCTCATCAAGATCAGCCAGAAGATGGACGGAAACGCCGCGATGCCCGGAGTCAAGGAGGTAGTGTTCCTGCTGGTCTTCTACGCCGTCTTCCTTTTCCTGCTGCAGAACAGCTTCGACATCATGCAGGCGATTTACGAGGTGTCGAGGATAGCCGTCCAGAGGGTGTCGGACCTCTTCGGGTCCGGCTCGTCGCTCGACCTCAAGACGGTGTCGATCGCCACGACCGACGACAACGTCGCGGCGCTGCTCGGGATGCTGGTAATCGCGCTCATCAGCTGGATCGTGGTAATCGCGGCCTACGTCATCGCGCTCGTCGTTAGCTGGGCGAGAGCGCTTCAGATCTACATCATGGCCGCCTTCTCCCCGATACCCCTCTCGCTGCTCGCGGAGGACGAGACGAGGCAGATGGGCGTCGGCTACCTCAAGAACTTCAGCGCGGTTTGCCTGGCGGGCGTGATCATCCTCGTGCTCCTCGTATGCTTCCCGATCGTGCTCGGAGGGCTCAGCGCGGCGAGCGCCGGCGTCCCCGTCCTAGACCAGGTTGTGGGAGGGCTCTCGTACGCGCTGCAATACCTCGCAATGTGCATCCTGCTCATCGTATCTCTCGTGAAGAGCGGCAGCTGGGCGCGAGACATCATGGGCGGATAGGGGCACCTCTCATGAAGTGGGTAAGAGGGCCATGAGCCGCGCAACGACGAATCAACTTCCACATCATCGAAAATGCGAAGGAGGCAGAGATGGACGAGAAGCCGAGGAAGAAGAACGTCTACCTCTCGTTCCATAAGAACTTCGTCCGGGAGGGGATCCCGTACGTAGACAAGAACACCGGCCGGACCAAGACCTTCAACCAGGTGACCATCCCCAATGGGACGATCATCGACGGGAAGGACATGGGAGGATACGAGTTCAGCCCGCTCTACGTCAACGAGTCTCGATTCCGCGGGGAGAACTGGCGGGACATTCCGCTCCTGGCGGACCGCGAGGTCTGGCTGCAGAAGTCGATTCTCGACCCCGAAGGCAATCCCGTCATCGGGGAGGATGGCAAGCGCCTGAAAGACACCGTGAAGGTGATGCCCCAGCAGATAAAGGAGGCCTTGACCGAAGCGCGAAAGGCCTGGGCCGCAGAGCACGGCAGGGACTCGAGGAGCCTCTCCGACCGTGCGCAGGGAGCCGAACGGACGTCCAGGGCTATGAACCAGGCGAACGGATACCGGCCGCGAACCCCTGGGGGGAGGTAACGATGAAAGCCAAGACCGAGGAACGCCTCAAAAGCGGCGGGAAGGCCATGCGCGCAGCTCTTGCGGCCGCGCTCGCCCTCATGGTCTGCGTCCCGCATATCGCCACGAGCTCGGCGTACGCCGAGGACACGGTCCTCAACATCCACAGCTATGATATCGACAACGGCGACCCCGATATGAACGAAGGCGTCGGCTACGTCACGTCCGATGGCGCGATCTCCTATTGCTACGACGCCTCCATGGTCGGCCCTGGATACGAAGGGCAGGAGTTCGACCAGATCGAGGACGGCTCGCACGCCTCCGACTACATCATCGCCCGAGGCTACCAGTCGACGAATCAGATCGGCAGCGCCACCTGGTCCGACGCCGACGCGCAGGGAATCACGCAGCTCGCGGCCTGGATCGTCGCCGACACCAAGCCCTACCACGACATCCTGAGTTTCCAGAAGACCTCGGCCGACAAGATCGCCGCCGCCGAGCGCCTCGCCGCAGAGGCGAACGCCTACGAAGGCGGAGACCCGACGATCGACGGGTGCAGCTCCATCGCGTACTGCAGCTCCAAGCCCGGCATCCAGCCCATGCTCGTCGGAAGCCTGGGCGGCCACGTGATCCTCGACAAGACGTCCGGAGACGCAGCCGTCACCAACGGCGACTCAGATTACACCCTCGCGGGCGCGGTCTACGGAATCTACGACGGCGACACCCTCGTAGCCCAGCTCACAACCGACGAGAACGGCCATGGCCAGACCGATTCCAAGGTCAAGAACGGCACCTACACCGTCAAGGAGATCTCCGCGCCCGACGGGTACGTCCTGTCGAAGCAGGCGTACAAGGTGACCGTCTCCGGCAAGGACGCCAGCGTCGATGCGAGCGATACCCCCATCACGGTGAAGATCAAGGTCGTGAAGACCGACGCCGAGACCGGCAAGCCGGAGCCCCAGGGCGCCGGATCCCTCGACGGCGCAGTCTACAAGGCGGTCTACCTCAAGAACGGCGAGACCGCCAGCCAGGAGGCGACGATTGAGAACGGCGAGGCGACCTTCCAGAACATACCGCTGGGCGAGATCTCCATCACCGAGACCCACGCGCCGACCGGATACCTCCCGGACAACGAGACGCACGAGTTCACCGTGACGGCAAAGGACGCCGGCCACGGCATCGCGGTCTTCGAGCTCACCCCGAAGGAGGGCGAGTTCGCCGAGCAGCCCGTGCGCGGCGACCTCGAGCTCGTGAAGATCGCCGACTCCAGCCATCGGCGCCTCGCCAACGTGCCCTTCAAGATCACCAGCAAGACCACCGGGGAGAGCCATGTGATCGTCACCGACGCGAACGGCTACGCATCTACCGCGGCGAGCTGGAACAAGCACACCGAGGACACCAACGGCGGCAACGAGGGCTCTGGCGTCTGGTTCGGCTCCTCCGACCCCGACGACGGCAAGGGCGCGCTCCTCTACGACACGTACTCGATCGAAGAGCAGCGCTGCGACTCCAACGCGGACCGCACGCTCATCCCCGCATTCGACGTGACCGTCTACAAGGACTCGACCACGATCAACCTCGGCACCCTCACCGACGACGAGGGCCCGAAGATCGGCACCACCGCAACCGACGCCGCAGACGGCGACCATGAGGCCACCGCCGAGGAGAAGGCTGTCATCAACGACGACGTAACCTACAGCGGCCTCACGCCCGGCAAGGAGTACAAGCTCACCGGCACCCTCATGGACAAGGAGACGGGCGCCCCGGTACAGCACGACGACAAGGACGTCACCGCCGAGACCACCTTCACCGCGACAAGCGAGGCAGGGGTCGCCACCGTGTCCTTCGAGTTCGACGCCAGCGCGCTGGCGAGCCACGACACCGTTGCCTTCGAGACGCTTGCCCATGACGGCAAAGAGGTAGCCGTCCACACCGACATCGACGACGAGGGGCAGACCGTCAAGATCGTGCCTCCCGCTCCCGAAATCGGCACCACCGCCACAGATGCGGACGACGGCGACCACGAGGCGGTTGCGGACGAGTCCGTGACCATCAGCGACGAGGTCGCCTACAAGGGCCTCACCCCCGGCCAGGAGTACACCCTGACGGGAACGCTCATGGACAAGGAGACCGGCAAGCCAGTCCAGAGCAACGGCAAGGACGTGACCTCCACGGTCGCGTTCACTCCCGACAAGGCGAACGGCACGCAGACCGTCACGTTCACCTTCAACGGAGCCGATCTCGGCGGTCACGAGACGGTAGCCTTCGAGTCGCTCGAGAAGGACGGGCAGGAAGTCGCCGCCCACACCGACATCGACGACGAGGGACAGACGGTGAAGCTGACCCCTCCCGACGAGGAGAAGCCTCCCGCGGAAACCACGGAGGGAACCAAGTCGGGTCTCCCCAAGACCGGTGACGAGCTTCCCTGGATTGCCATCGTCTGTGCACTCGGTGCGGCTGCATGCGGCGCCGGAGTAACCGTACTCGCCAAGCGCCGTATGAACAGCGGCGAGAAGGATGATGGGCAGAAGGATGGAGAAGGCGATGAATAGTGATCGGCTTCACAGTCGGGCTGCTTAGCGGGTTCGCGGCGCTTTCCGCAATCGCCTGTTGCAAGGCCAGCAGCGAGGCGTCGAGAGCCGAAGAGCAGATGCTCGGATAGACATCGGCATAAATTACGAAGGGTGCAGCTCGTCAGAG
>CADBMC010000096.1 GCA_902795635.1 uncultured Coriobacteriaceae bacterium
ACCCGGTAGCGCAGGAGCTGGAGGTTGCCCGAGTTGGAGCAGCGGCGGGCGAGGTTGACGAACGTCACCAGGAGCCCGCCCTCGATCGGGTCGGTCGCGTCGTAGCGGCGGTAGCTGCGGCAGCCTGCAAGCAGGTCGTCGAGGTCGGCGATGTCGTTCTCCTCCTCGAACTCGCGCAGGACCTCCTGGCCCAGCTGCCCGGCTCGCTCGTCTCCCGAATCCGCGGATGCCGCCATGGGTGCCTCCCCGTCGCACGTCCTTGCCGGCGGTGCCCACGCATGCCCGCCGCCATCTCCGTCATGCAGCTTGTACCCGGCCGGCGCCGGCCTCGTCACATGCCCGCGGCTGCGATGCGCTCGCAGGCCTCGCGCAGCCGAGCCGGAGGCACCACGAGCGCGAAGCGCACGTAGCCCTCGCCATGCTCGCCGAAGCTCGCGCCGGGCGTCAGGACGACGCCGGCACGGTCCATGAGCTCGAGCACGAAGTCCCATGAGTCGCGCCTGCCGTGCGGAAGGCGGCCCCACACGAACATCGTCCCGTGCGCGTTGGGGCGCTCCCAGCCGATTGCCTCGAGCCCGTCGCAGAGGGCGTCGCGGCGCTCCTGGTAGAGCATGCGCTGGCGCTCGACGCCCTCGAACGGCCCCTCGAGGCACGCGACCGCCGCGGCCTGCTCGGGCAGGAACGTGCCGAAGTCGTACTGGCTGCGGATCTTATATGCCGCCGCCACCACGTCGGGCCTTCCCACCAGAAACGACAGGCGCGCGCCCGTCACGTCGAAGGACTTGGAGAGCGAGAGGAACTCCACGCCCACGTCGAGGGCGCCGGGATAGGAGAGGAACGAACCGCCGGCGGGGCCGTCGAAGACGATGTCGGAGTAGGCGTTGTCATGGATGATGAGGATGTCGTGCGTACGCGCGAAGTCGATGATCTCGCGGTAGACCTCGGGCGTGCCCACCGAGCCCACGGGGTTGGCCGGAAGCGAGACGAGCATGTAGCGCGCGCGGTCGGCCACCTCGTCGGGGATGCCGGCGACGTAGGGCAGGAAGCCGTGTTCGGCGACGAGCGGATAGAACCAGGGGGTGGCGCCGGCGAGCACCGCCGACCCGCGGAAGATGGGATAGCACGGGTCGGGGATGAGCACGAGGTCGCCCGGGTCCACGAGCGCCTCGGCGAGGGGCACGAGGCCCTCCTGGGTGCCACGGCAGCCCATCACCATGTCCGGCGTGATGCCCTCCACGCCGAAGCGCCGCTCGTAGTAGCCGCAGACGGCATCCTTGAGCTCGGGCGTGTCGTGCAGGGCGTAGCGCCAGCTGGCGGGGTCCGCGGCGGCTGCGCGCAGCGCCTCGATGACATGGTGCGCGGGCTCGAAGTCGGGCGTGCCCACCGAGAGGTCTATGATGTCGCGGCCCTTCCGCTCGAGCTCCTGACGGCGCTCGTTAATCTTGGCGAACACCTCGTCCTCGAACAGGTCGAGCCTCTTGGATAGATGCATGGCTCCCCCTCCTGCATCCGGTCTCATGCGCTCATGCGCGCATGACACCTACCAGGACCATCCCTCGACGGCCTCCGGCAGGATCATCTCCCGATACGTGAACCCGGCGCCCGGCGCGCTCGCGTCGGCCTGGTCGGGCTCGAAGTCGTACACCATGATGCTGCAGTTGCCGATCCGCTCGTTCGCCCCGCCCTCGCGGACGCAGTCCATGAACAGGTGGCACACGCCTCCGTGGCTCACGGCGAGCACCGTCTCGTGGCCGTCGGCGAGCATCACCTGGGTGAGCGTCGCCGAGAGGCGCTCGAGCGAGGCGTCGTCCGACTCCCCGCCGAACGGCAGGAAGTACGTGTTGCGCACCGCATGGTCCTTGGGCATGAGATAGAGCGGCTCGCCCTCGAAGACCCCGCGGTTGAACTCCTTCAGCCCCTTGTAGCGATCGTAGGGACGCACCTCGCCGAAGAGCCCCTGCATGCAGTACTCGAGGGTGTCCGAGGCGCGCTCCGAGGTGGAGCAGCAGAAGTAGTCGGGACGGATGCCCAGGCTCGCGAGGAGAATCCCTGCACGCCGGCCCTGCTCGGCGCCGCGTTCGGTGAGCGGCGAGTCGCTGAAGCCCTGGACGCGCTGCTGCCGGTTGAAGAGCGTCTCCCCATGGCGCATGAGATAGAGCCTGCGTGTCATATGCACCTCGCCTTTTCTCGCCTCTGCTCGCCGGCGCGCGCGGGCATCGGGCGGCGTTCGCCGAGCCCACGGGCGTCGCCATTATAGCGGCCTCGTGACGGGCACCTCCCATGGCGCGGACGGCTGGCCGCGCACGTGTCACAATGGGCGAAGCCGGCCGCAGGGCACGCGGCGCGCATGCCCGTCGGGCCCCATCCCAAGGAGGTAGACATGGACTTCTATGCAGAGGCGCTCAAGCTGCACGAGGAGCATCACGGCAAGATCAGCGTCTCGAGCAAGGTCCCCATTGAGACGCGCGACGACCTCTCCGTCGCCTACACGCCTGGCGTCGCCGAGCCCTGCCGCAAGATCCACGACGACCCCACCCAGGCCTGGCGCTACACCTGCAAGGCCAACACCATCGCCGTCGTCACCAACGGCACGGCCGTGCTCGGCCTCGGCGACATCGGCCCCATGGCGGGCCTGCCCGTGATGGAGGGCAAGGCGGTGCTGTTCAAGCGCTTCGGCGGCGTCGATGCCTTCCCCATCTGCCTGGACGCTCGCACGCCCGAGGAGGTCATCGCCGCGACCAAGGCCATAGCCCCGGGCTTCGGCGGCATCAACCTCGAGGACATCAAGTCGCCCGACTGCTTCGAGATCGAGCGCGTGCTCGAGCGCGACCTCGACATCCCCGTCTTCCACGACGACCAGCACGGCACCGCCATCGTGGTCACGGCCGCGCTGCTGAACGCCCTCGCCGTCGTGGGCAAGCGCATCGAGGACGTCCGCATCGTGCACAACGGCCCCGGCGCCGCGGGCAACGCCATCATCAAGATGATGCTTGCTGCCGGCGCGCGCCACATCATCGCCTGCGACGAGTTCGGCTCGCTCTACCCCGGCCGCGACAACATGGACCCCTACAAGGCCGAGCTCGCCGACCTCACGAACCCCGAAGGCTACCAGGGCACCCTGGCCGAGGCCATGGCGGGGGCCGACGTCCTCGTGGGCACCTCCAAGGGCAACCTCGTCTCCCAGGAGATGGTCCGCTCCATGGCCGAGCGCCCCATCGTGTTCGCGATGGCGAACCCCACGCCCGAGATCTCCTACGAGGACGCGCGCGCTGCCGGCGCGGCGGTCGTGGGCACGGGCCGCTCCGACAACCCGAACCAGATCAACAACCTGCTGTGCTTCCCCGGCCTCTTCAAGGGGGCGCTCGCCGTGCGCTCGCGCGACATCAACGACGACATGAAGGTGGCCGCCGCCCGCGCCATCGCCGGCTGCGTCCCCGCCGAGGAGCGCGGCCCCGAGAGCATCATCCCGAGCGCGCTCGACCCGAAGGTGGCAGCTGCCGTCGCCCACGCCGTGGCCAAGGCGGCGATCGGGTCCGGCTCCGCGCGCGACGCAGCCGGGATCTCCACCCTCGAGGACCCCTCCGAGGGCGGCCTCGCATGAGGGAGGTGGACGCCAGCCAGGTGACGCAAGCGGTGCGCGACCTGTGCATCCAGGCGAACTGCGCGCTGCCGCCCGACGTGCCCTGCGCCCTGCGCCAGGCGCGGGACGCCGAGGATGGCCCTGCGGCGCGCGCGGCGCTCGACGCGATCCTGGACAACGTGCGCGTCGCCGCGGAGGACGACGCGCCGCTCTGCCAGGACACGGGCATGGCCTGCGTGCTCGTGGAGATCGGGCAGGACGTGCACGTGAGAGGCGACCTCAGGGCCGCCGTGGACGAGGGCGTGCGCCAAGGCTACACGGACGGCTGCCTGCGCAAGTCCATGGTGGCCGACCCCTTGCGCCGCGTGAACACCAACGACAACACGCCCGCCTTCGTGACCTTCGACGTGAGGCCGGGCGACGCGCTCAGGATCGTCGTCGCCCCCAAGGGCGGCGGCTCGGAGAACATGGGCGCCGTGCGCATGCTCGTGCCCGCCCAAGGGCGCCAGGGCGTCGTGGACTTCGTCGTGGACACGGTGCGCAAGGCGGGGCCCAACCCCTGCCCGCCCGTCGTCGTGGGGGTGGCCGTGGGCGGCAACCTCGATGCCGCGCCGACGCTCGCGCGTCGCGCCCTCATGCGCGAGCTCGGCTCGCATAACCCCGACCCGTACTATGCGCAGCTCGAGGACGAGCTGCTCGAGCGCATCAACCAGCTGGGCATCGGCGCGCAGGGTTTCGGCGGGGCCACCACGGCGCTCGCCGTGAACGTGGAGGCCATGCCCACCCACATCGCCTGCCTGCCCGTGGCCGTGTGCCTCAACTGCCACGTGGCCCGTCATGCGGAGGCCGTGCTATGAGCGAACAGGAAGGCAGGACGAAGGGCGCCATCGAGCTCGCGGGGCCGCTCACGCGAGAGAAGGTGGCCGGGCTGCGCGCAGGAGACGCGGTGAGCCTCTCGGGAACCATCTACACGGCGCGCGACGCGGCCCACAAGCGCATCTGCGAGGCGCTCGACCGCGGCGAGGAGCCGCCCTTCCCGCTGGAGGGCGCCGTCATCTACTACGCCGGTCCGGCGCCCGCCAAGCCGGGACGCCCCATAGGGCCCGTGGGCCCCACCTCCAGCTACCGCATGGACCCGTTCGCCCCGCGCCTGCTCGACCTCGGCCTGCGCGCGATGATCGGCAAGGGGCTGCGCGGCCGGGGGGTCGTGGACGCGATCGTGCGCAACGGCGCCTGCTACCTGGGGGCCGTGGGCGGGGCGGCCGCGCTCATAGCCAGAAGCGTCGTCTCGGCCGAGGTCGTCGCCTACGAGGACCTCGGCACCGAGGCCGTGCGCCGGCTCGAGGTGCGCGACATGCCGCTCGTCGTCGTCATCGACCCCACGGGGACCAACCTCTACGAGACCGGGCCCGCCGCATGGCGCGAGGCGCACGGAATCGGCTAGCCGCACGCGCGCCCGACGCGCGCCTACGCGCGCCACACGCCCCAGATGAGCATCGCGAGCACGCAGCCCTCGTGGCAGGTGACGCGCGCCATGCCCGTGGTCACGCGGTTGGAGATGCCGCGGTCGGCAAGGCCCGCGAGGCGCTCGTGGTCGAGCTCCCAGTACATGTTCTCCTCGCTCACCACCGACTCCTCGAGCGGCACGAGCGAGAACGTCTTGCCGCGGCCCATCTCGCCGATGTCCCAGGTCGCGCGCCCCTTCGGGGAGAGCACGAAGGCCTCGTAGCCGTTCTCGAACAGAAGCGGCCCCAGCTCCGCATGGCGCGCGAGCTGGCCCACGACGCCCAGGAAGTGGTCCGGGCGGCCGCCGGAGGCGCAGGTGACGATCGGCATCCACGATGCCGGGTTGCCGCCCGCCTCGGCCACGAGCTCGCTTGCCACGTCGAAGGCGAGCGAGAGGTCGGTGTCGTCCTTCTCCTCGTCGAAGGCCTCCTCGCGGACCCCATGCTCGCGGACCCAGGCGAGGGTCTCCTCGGAGATGGTGTCCATGTCGCCGACGAGCGCCGAAGGCACGATGCCTGCCGCCCGGCATACCTCTGCGCCTCGGTCCACGGCCACCACGACCTCGCAGTCCTCGGCGAGGCCGGCCACGAGCTCGGGCGGGTTCGCCTGGGGGGACCCGTCCACCAGAAGCACGTGCATGTCGATATCGGTCATGGGAGCACCTCGCAGCCTTCGTCTTTCGCATCGCACCCATGATAGCCGCCGCGCGATGCGGGTCCTACAATCCAGGCATCACGTGCGGGCGCTCGCGGAGGGTGGCTCCGCGAGGCGGGACGCGAGGAGGGCGAGGCTGCCATGCGCATGACCCACATCTACCATTCGGGGTTCGCCGTCGAGCACCCATCGTGCTCGCTCGTCTTCGACTGGTACCAGGGCGAGCTGCCGGACCTCCCCGAGGGCCTCCCGCTCATCGTCTTCGTCTCCCATTCCCATGCCGACCACTACGGCCGCTGCATCTGGGACCTGTGCGGGCGCTTCGACGAGGTCGTCTACGTGCTCGACGCGGAGGTGGCCGAGACGGCGCCAGGCTGGGCGCAGGTCGTGGCCATGCGCCCCCACGAGCGCGCCACGGCAGGCCCTGTGACGGTCGGGACCCTCCGGTCGAACGACGAGGGCGTGGCCTTCGTCGTCGAGGCGCCGGAGGCGCGCATCTTCTTCTCGGGCGACCTGAACGTGTGGTGGTGGGACCGCCCCCGGCACGAGAACGAGGCCTCCGATGCCTTCTTCAGGCACGAGGTGCGCCGCGTGGCGGGGCCCGTGGACGTCGCCTTCCTGCCGGTAGACCCCCGGCTCCAGGACCCCACGGCCTCGCTTCGCGCCTTCGAGGAGGAGGTCGGCGCCAGGCTCGTCGTGCCCATGCACTACTGGGACCGCGGGCAGGAGGCCCGAGCGGCCGTCGAGCAGGACGCGCGGCTCGCGCCGTGGCGGCAGCGCATCGACTTCTCGCGCGTGATAGAGGCCTAGGGCGCGATCGCGGGGCGCTTCGCACGCCTCTCGCCGAGCACGAGGGCTACACTTGCCCTTGCTCCCATCCGCAAGCGCCCGAGGCCCCAGGCTTTCTGACGTGAGCCGCCGCTACCCCATCCGGAGGAATCGCACGTGGCGTTCATACTCTTCGAGCAGACCCTCACCATGCTCGCCATCATGGTCATCGGCATGGTGCTCACCATGAGCGGCTGGATGGACGACGTGTTCACCAAGAAGCTGGGTGCGATACTCCTGAACATCATCGTGCCCTGCATCTCGCTGCGCGGCTTCATCAACCCGCCGAAGGGCGCCACCGTCGCGGACCTCGGGACGGCGATCCTGCTCAGCGTCATCATGATCTCCGTCGCCATGGTGCTCGGCCTCGTCGCCTTCGGCACGAGGAGGCGGGTGGACTCGTTCGGCACGACGTTCTCCAACTGCGGCTTCATCGGCATCCCGCTGGTCACGGCGGTGTTCGGCGACGATGCGATGTTCTACCTCGCCTGCCTCATCGCCACGTTCAACATCGTCATGTACACCTATGGCGAGTGGCTGCTCACCGGCGACGCCTCGCACGTGAGCCCACGCGCGATCGCCACGAACCCGGTCGTGATAGCGAGCGTTCTCGGCATCGCCCTGTTCGTGGCAGGCGTCCAACTGCCCGAGGTCGCGACGAGCGCCATCGAGGACCTCTCCGATGCGAACACCGCCATCGCCATGCTCATCCTCGGCAGCTACCTGGCCAAGCTCGACCTCCACGACCTCGTGGCGGACAAGCGCGTCTACGTCACGACCTTCCTCAGGCTCGTGGCCGCGCCCGGCATCACGATCGTCGTGCTCTGGCTCATGCACGTGAGCTGGGACATCATCGCCATGTCCGTGTTCGTGGGCATGGCGGCGCCGAGCGGCGCGAACACCGCGATCTTCGCGCAGCAGTACGACCTCGACTACGAGCACGCCGTCAAGATCGTGTGCATCTCGACGATTCTGTCGGTCATCACGCTGCCGCTCATGTTCCAACTCGCGACCGTCGTGCTGTAGCGCGGCGCGCACTCTGCAGCACGACACGCACGACGGCGCCGGCGCATCAGAAGTCGGCGTTGCCTGCCGTGCGCGGGTGCGCGATGACGTCGCGGATGTTGTCCACGCCCGTGAGGTACATGACGAGGCGCTCGAACCCGAGGCCAAAGCCCGCGTGCTGGCACCCGCCGAAGCGACGGAGGTCCAGGTAGTAGCGGTACTGGCTGGCGTCCATGCCCAGCTCGGCGATGCGGCTCTCCAGAACGTCCAGGCGCTCCTCGCGCTGGCTTCCGCCCACGATCTCGCCGATGCCCGGCACCAGGCAGTCGGCCGCGGCCACCGTCTTGCCGTCGTCGTTCAGGCGCATGTAGAAGGCCTTGATGTCCTTCGGGTAGTCGTACACGAAGGTCGGGCGCTGGTAGTGCTGCTCGGTGAGGTAGCGCTCGTGCTCGGTCTGCAGGTCGATGCCCCAGCTCACGGGATACTCGAACTTGTGGCCGGCCGCCACGGCCTCCTCCAGGACCTTGATGGCGTCGGTGTAGCTCACGCGCACGAAGTCGGAGCTGGCCACGTGCTCGAGGCGCTCGATCAGGCCCTTGTCCACGAACCTGTTGAACATCTGCATCTCGTCGGGGCAGGAGTCGAGGACGGTGCGGATCACGTACTTGAGCATCTGCTCGGCGAGGTCCATGTCGTCGGCGAGGTCCGCGAAGGCGATTTCGGGCTCCACCATCCAGAACTCGGCGGCATGGCGGCGCGTGTTGGAGTCCTCGGCACGGAAGGTGGGCCCGAAGGTGTACACGTCGCCGAAGCTCATGGCGAAGTTCTCGGCCTGGAGCTGGCCGGAGACGGTGAGGGAGGTGTGGGAGCCGAAGAAGTCCTGGCTCCAGTCCACGTCGCCCGACTCGGTGAGCGGGACGTGGGCCATGTCGAGCGTCGTCACGGTGAACATCTCGCCTGCGCCCTCGGCGTCCGACGAGGTGATGAGCGGGGTGTTCACGTAGACGAAGCCACGCTCCTGGAAGAACGTGTGGATGGCGTAGGCCGCCACGGAGCGCACGCGGAACACGGCGCGGAACAGGTTCGTTCGCGGGCGCAGGTGCTGCACGGTGCGCAGGAACTCGATGGGCTGGCGCTGCTTCTGCAGGGGGTAGTCGTCGGCGGCCTTGCCAGCCACCTCCACCGAGGCGGCGTGGAGCTCGAAGGGCTGCTGGCGCTCGGGCGTGAGGACGAGCTCGCCGCGGATGATGAGGGCAGAGCCCACGCCCACGGCCACGATATCGTCGTAGCCCTCGAGCGAGGCGCGGTCGAGCACGACCTGGAGGTCCTTGAAGCAGCTGCCGTCGTTGAGCATGACGAAGCCGAAGTTCTTCATGTCGCGAACCGAGCGCACCCAGCCGGCCACCGTGACCTGGGTGCCGCCGAAGGGCTCGGCGTCCTTGTAGAGCTGGGCGATCCTGGTGCGTTGCATAGCAGATGTCCTCCCCGCGTCATGCGCGGCCCCTTGATGCCCGCGCCTCATGTCCTGGCCATATGCCCTGGGCCAGTCTAGACCGTGCGGGGCATGCCTGCGAGCGACATGCCCCGCACGCAGCGGAACGGCCCTAGGCGCTCGGCGCCTAGTCGAAGACCTCCGCGCAGCGCCTGAGGTTCTCGATGATCGGCAGATGCTGCGGGCAGGCGGCCTCGCACTGGCCGCATGCGAGGCAGTCGGACGCATGCGCGCGCGGGACGGCGAACCCGTAGCTGCGACGTGCCGGGGCCTCGCCGCCCATGAGGTAGGTGTTCATGGCCTTGAAGATGTCGGGGATCTGCATGCCCACGGGGCATCCCTTCGTGCAATAGCTGCAGCCCGTGCAGCGGATCAGGTCGAGCTTGGAGAGCTCGGCGCGGGCCTTGTCGATGACGGCGAGCTCCTCGCTCGTGAGCGGCTTGAAGTCGCGCATGAAGGAGAGGTTGTCGGCCATCTGGGCAACGTCGCTCATGCCGGAGAGCACCACGAGCACGCCCGGCTGCGAGGCGGCGAAGCGGATCGCCCAGCTCGGCAGCGAGGCCTCTGGCTCGGCCTCCTTGAGGATGCGGGCCACCTGCTCGGGCGGGGTGGCGAGCGTGCCGCCCTTCACCGGCTCCATCACCACGAAGGGCATGTGGCGCTCCTGGCAGATGGCCACGTTCTTGGCGGAGGAGATGTTGGGATCGTCCCAGTCGGCATAGTTCACCTGAAGCTGGACGAAGTCCACGTCGGGGTTCTCGTCCAGCAGCCGCTCGAGCAGCGCGGGCGTGCCGTGGAAGGAGAACCCGAAGTGCCGAATCCTCCCTTCCTCGCGCTGCCTGCGGCAGAAGTCCCAGAGTCCGTACTTGTCGTAGGTCTCGTGGTTGTTGAGCATGAGCGAGTGCAGCAGGTAGTAGTCGAAGTACCCCGCATGCGTGCGCTCCAGCGACACGTCGAGCTGGCGGCGTGCGTCCTCGGCGTCCTTGGCGACGCGCGCGTTGAGCTTCGTGGCCAGCGTGAACGAGTCGCGCGGGTGACGGTCGACGATCGCCCGGCCGCAGACCTCCTCGGAGGCGCCGTCGTCGTAGACGTAGGCCGTGTCGAAATAGGTGCCTCCCGCCCCGAGGAACATGTCGGCCATCTTCGCCGTCTGCGCCTCGTCAATCGTGTGGCCATCGGCAAGCTTCGGCAGCCTCATGAGGCCGAATCCCAGCCTCAGCCCCGGCTCCTCGATGGCTCGCGTTCCCTTGGCTTCCTCTGTCATGCGATTCTCCCTCCCCAAAGGGCCTGCGAGCACTCGCCAGCAGGCCCTGCGTGCAAGACCATTCGGATGTCGCTTTGCGAGTCCCGCTCGAGCCCCTACTCGAGGGTCTCCGCCGCCTCCTTGAGGTACTCGATCACCGTGAGGTGCTGCGGACACACGCTCTCGCACTGGCCGCAGCCGATGCACTCGGAGGCCAGCGAGCGACCGACCTTGGTGGTCTCGCGCTCGTACTTGTCCTTGGCGGCGGCCAGGTTGTTCCAGATGAGATAGCGGTTCATCGCGTTGAACACCATTGGGATGGGAATCTGGCGCGGGCAGCCCTTGGTGCAGTAGCTGCAGCCCGTGCACTTGATCTGCCTGATTCCCGCGAAGGCATCCTGCGCCTTGTGGATGACCTTCATCTCGTCCTCGTCGAGCGGCTTGAAATCGGTCATATAGGACAGGTTGTCGGCCATCTGGGCCTCGTCGCTCATGCCGGAGAGCACCACGAGCACGCCC
>CADBMC010000097.1 GCA_902795635.1 uncultured Coriobacteriaceae bacterium
AGCCGCGCGGCGGGCCTGGTAGTCGGCCGCGAGCTTCTGCTGGATGTCGTGCGGCACCTGCTCGTAGCCCTCGACCTCCATCTCGAACTCGCCCGTGCCGCGCGAGAGCGAGCGCAGGCGCGTTGCGTAGTCCGTGACCTCGGCATACGGGATCGTAGCCTGGATGGTGGTCTCGCCCGCGCGGGCGCCGTCGGCGGCGGTCATGCCCTCCACGCGGCCGCGGCTGGCAGACACGTCGCCCATGATGGAGCCCGCGTAGCTGTCGGGCACCGTGATCTTGAGGTGCGCCATGGGCTCCAGGATCACCGGCTCGGCCTGCTCGACGGCCTTCTGGAAGCCGATGCGCGCGGCCGTCTTGAAGGCCATCTCGTTGGAGTCCACCGGGTGGTACGAGCCGTCGTACACGGCCACCTTCACGTCGATCATGGGATAGCCGGCCAGCACGCCGTCGCGCATGGTCTCCTGCACGCCCTTGTCAATGGCGGGAATGAAGCCGCGCGGGATGTGGCCGCCCACGACCTCGTCCACGAACTCGTAGCCGCCGCCCGGATTGGGCTCGATGCGCAGCCAGCAGTCGCCGAACTGGCCGGCGCCGCCCGTCTGCTTCTTGTGACGGCCCTGGGCGGAGGCCACGCGGCGGATGGTCTCGCGATACGGGATGCGCAGCGCCACGGTGTGGGCCGTCACGCCGGCGCGGTCCTCGAGGCGGTCGAGCAGCACGCTCACCTGGGCCTCGCCGATGGCCGAGATCACCGTCTGCGAGGTGTCCTCGTCGCGCTCCACCTTGAGGGTGGGGTCGGCCTCGGCGGCCTTCTCGAGGAACTCGTATATCTTGCCCTCGGTGCCGCGGGCGTCGGCCTCGACGGCGATGCGGTACAGCGAGTTGGGGAAGCGGAACGCGGCCGCCTCCACCTTGCCGGTGGCGGAGATGGTATCGCCGGTGAGAACGTCGAGCTTGGGCACCACGCATATGTCGCCGGCGGCCACCGACTTGATCTCCTCCATGTCGCGCCCGCACATGCGATAGAGGTGCCCCAGCCGCTCGGCCTTGCGGGTGCGCGCGCAGGTGAGCTCGGTGCCCGGCGCCAGCGTGCCGGCGAGCACCTTGAGGTAGGAGAGCCTGCCGTTCTGGGCGTCGTTCAGCGACTTGAAGACGAACGCCACGGGGCGGTCGTCGTCCGGCGAGATGTCCAGCTGCTCGCCGTTCACGAGGGGCACGCGCCCGAAGTCGGCCATGGTGGGGAACCAGTCCGCGCAGGCGTTGAGGAAGGAGACGACGCCCTCCTCCCTCACGCACGCGCCGGAGAACACGGGCACGAACAGGCGCTGGACGAAAGCCTTCTTGAGCAGGCCCTCGACCTCCTCCTGCGAAATCTCGCCGCCGTCCAGGTAGCGCATCATGAGCTCGTCGTCGGCCTCCACCACGAGCTCCACGAGCTCGGAGCGGGCCTCCTCGGCCTGCGCCTCGTACTCCTCGGGGATGTCCTCCTCGACGGGCTTGCCGCCCTCCAGGTGGCGCGCCTTCATGCGCACGACGTCGATGATGCCCGAGAAGCCGTCGCCCGTGCCCATGGGCAGCGTGACGGCCGCGACGGTGTTGCCGTAGCGCTCGCGCAGGACCGTCATGGCCGCGTCGTAGTCGGCCTCGGGGCGGTCGAAGCGGTTGAGGAAGACGGCGCGGGCGCAGGAGAGGTCCTCGGCCGCGTACCACAGGCGCGTTGTTATGGTGCCGGGTCCCGTCTCGGCGTCCACCACGAACACGGCCGTCTCCGCCGCGCTCATGGCCGAGTAGGCGTCGCCGATGAAGTCGGGGTAGCACGGGGCGTCGAGCACGTTGACGCGCGTGCCCTCCCACTCCACCGGGGCCATCGTGAGCGAGATGGAGAACCCGCGCGCGACCTCCTCGCCGTCGTAGTCCAGCGTGGGCTTGGTGCCGGCATGCCCGCCCAGGCGCGTGGTCCTTCCCGTGAGATGCAGCATGGATTCGGCGAGCATCGTCTTCCCGACGCCGCCCTGTCCTAGAAGGACGACGTTCTTGACCCCATCAGCGTCTGCCATAGCTCCTCCTCAACATATGCGAGCCTCGGGGCCGTGGCCCCAAGCCACCGGTACGCCATGCCGTCGCGCGGCATCGCGCGCGCGTCACCTCCACCTTACACGGACGAAAAAGGCGCTCCTTGTACGTATCGCCCAGCGCCCGCGGGCGGTCGATGGGGGCGGCGGCGCGCATATACTTGTTGCCCGTACGGACGGGAAAAGCCGACGCGAAGCGCCCGAGCTCGGCGAACGGAAGGCGGACATGGCAGACATGACGGGGACGGCAAGGTCCATACACGACATAGACACCGTGGCTCTCGAGGGGACGGAGGACGCCCCCGAGCTCGTGATCATCGACCAGACGCTGCTGCCGGGCGAGGTCGTTCTCGAGCGGCTCGCCACCCGCGAGGAGGCATGGCGGGCAATCAAGCGCCTCGAGGTGCGCGGCGCGCCGGCGATCGGGGTCTCCGCCGCCATAGCCAGCTACGTGGACGCCGCCCGGGCGCACGCGGGGCTCGTGGAGGGGCTCTCCGCGCCGGCCGACGCGCCTGCCATGCTCGCCCGCGTGGCCGAGACCTGCGACTACCTGGGCGGGGCGCGTCCCACGGCCGTGAACCTCACGTGGGCGCTCGCCCGCATGCGCCGCGCGGCGGAGGCAGAGGCAGCCCAGCTCGAGGCTATCGGCGTCTCCGGGGCAGAGGCTGCCACGGCCATCGTCTCCCGCCTGCGCGAGGAGGCGGAGGCCATCCGCGACGAGGACGTCCGCGTGTGCCATGCCATCGGCGAGGCGGGCGTCGAGCTCGTGCGCGAGGGCGACGGCATCGTCACCCACTGCAACGCCGGCAAGCTCTGCGCCGTGCGCTACGGCACCGCCACGGCTCCCATCTACGTGGCTCACGAGCGCGGCATGAACGTGCACGTTACCTGCGACGAGACCCGCCCGCTGCTGCAGGGCGCGCGCCTCACCGCCTTCGAGCTCATGGCCGCGGGCATCGAGACCTGCGTGGAGTGCGACGACATGAGCGCGAGCCGCATCCGCGAGGGCGCCGTCCAGCTCGCGTTCGTGGGCTGCGACCGCGTGGCCGCCAACGGCGACGTGGCCAACAAGATCGGCACCTCCATGCTCGCGCTCGCGTGCGCGCGCTATGGCGTGCCCTTCTACGTGTGCGCCCCCACCTCCACGATCGACCTCTCGTGCAAGACGGGCGCCGACATCGTCATCGAGCAGCGGGCGGCCGAGGAGGTCACCGAGATGTGGTACGCCCAGCGCATGGCGCCCGAGGGCGTGGACGTGTACAATCCGGCCTTCGACGTGACCGACGCCGACCTCGTGAGCGGCATCGTCACCGAATACGGCATCGCGCGGCCGCCCTACGACGTCTCGCTCGCCGAGGTGTTCCGTCGCAAGGCCGAGGCGGAGGCGGAGGCCGCGGTCGCGCCGCATCGTGCCGCCGCGACGGAGGAGGGCAGCAGATGACACCCACGCTTCTCAAGCAGTTCGAGGCGAACGTCGACGCCTTCGGCGACAGGCCGGCCGTCGTGGACCAGGACGGCAGCGTCACGACGTTCGCCGAGCTCGACGAGGCGAGCGCGCGCGTGGCCAGCTGGCTTGCCGCGCGCGGCGTGGGCACCGAGACGCTCGTGGCCATCAAGATGCCGCGCTCCATGGGATACATCGCCTGCGAGCTCGCCTGCGTGAAGCTCGGCGCCGGCTACATCCCGCTCGACGGGGAGCAGCCGCAGGAGCGCGTCGAGGTGAACATGCGCGAGTGCGGGTGCCGCCTGCTCATGACGGCCTGGGAGTACGAGGACACCTTGCTCGCCGAGCCGCTGCCGCGCGCGGCCGAGCATGCCGCGGACCCGCACGACATCGCCTTCGTATGCTATTCGTCCGGCTCCACCGGCAACCCCAAGCCGGCGGCCCAGGAGTACGGCGCCTACGAGCCCATCATCGCGGCTGAGGCGGAGGACATGCTGCCCTACATGCGCCAGCCGGACGGCACCCTGGTGCCGATCCGCCGCGCGCTGCCGAGCTCGTTCATATTCATATCATCCGTGATGATCATCACGTCGTCGCTGTGGCTCGGCTGCCCCATCTACCTGCCGCCCGACGAGATCTGCCACGACATGGGTGCGCTCGGCGCGTACTTCAAGGAGAACGGCATCGACTTCGTCTACCTCACGCCGCCCGCCATCAAGCAGCTCATGGAGGTGCCCGACCTTCCGCTGCGCATCGTGCACACCGGCGCCGAGGTCACCTCCGAGCTCTGGAGCCCGGACTTCACGATTCTGAACTGCTACTCCTCGAGCGAGCTGGGCTACGTGGTGCTCGGGTTCGAGATAGACCGGCCCCACCGCGTTACCCCCGTGGGCAGGCCCAAGGTGGGCGCCGACCTGCGGCTCATCACGCCGGAGGGCGAGCCGGCCGAGCGCGAGGGGATCCTGTGCGCCTACGTGCCCTACTTCCGCGGGTACCTGCGCCGCCCCGAGAAGAACCGCACGTCGTTCGTGGAACTCGACGGCAAGCGCTACTTCATAACGAACGACCTGGCCGAGGTCGACGACGACGGGGTGTACCTGATCCGCGGACGCGGGGACGACGCCGTGGAGATGGGCGGCCGTATGGTGGAGCTCTCCGAGGTGGAGGGGGCCATGATGCGCCTGTGCCCCGAGCTGGGGCAGGTCGCCGCGCGCAGCTACACCGACTCGCGCGGGCAGGCGTACTTCTGCGTGTACTACCGCGCCGATGTGCCCATAAGCCGCAAGAGGGTGCGCGAGCAGATAGACGGGCGCATCGCCCCCGAGCTGAGGCCGAGGCTGCTCATCCGCGTGAGCGAGTTCCCGCTCACCTCGAGCGGCAAGATCAACCGCCGCGCCCTGCGCGTCCCGCTCTCCGAGGACTTCCTCGTGGGCGGGCTGTAAGGCGCCCGGCATGGGCTACCGCACATACGACTGTCCCATCGAGCGCGACTGCGGGGGATGCGAGCTCCTGTCGGTTCCCTATCCCATCCAGCTCAGGCGCAAGGCCGAACGCGTACGCGAGCTCCTGGGCGCTGCGGCCGAGGCGGACGGCGCGACGATCGACGAGGTGCGGGGCATGGAGGAGCCCACGGGCTTTCGCCACAAGGCCGCGACCCCGCTCGTGGCGGGCTCACGCGGCAAGGTTCTCTCGGGCTTCTATGCGGCGGGGAGCACGCGCGTCGTGCCCGCGAGCGCATGCCTGGCAGAGGCGCCAGCCGCCCGTCCCGTGCTGGAGTCCGTGGCACGCGGCTGCGAGCGCCTGCGCATACCCACCTACCGGCGCCGCGACGCGAGCGGCATCGTGCGCTATGCCGTCGTGAGGTGCGGATGGGCCACCGACGAGCTGCTCCTCACCATCGTGACGAACGGCCGCGAGCTGCCGCACGCCAAGCAGCTGGCCGACGAGCTCATGCGCGCTCACCCGGAGATAACGAGCATCGTGCAGAACGTGAACACGAGCCGCACGAGCGCCATGCTCGGCCGCGAGTGCCACACGCTGGCAGGTCCCGGCCACATGCGCGACGGGCTGCTGGGATGCACGTTCGAGATCGGCCCCACGGCCTTCTATCAGACGAACCCGCAGCAGACGGAGGTGCTCTACCAGCTCGCCATCGATGCCGCTGGGCTCGAGGGCGGAATGCGCATGCTCGACGCCTACTGCGGCACCGGCACCATAGGCATATGCGCGGCCGCCGCGACGCCGGGCGTCGAGGTGGTGGGCGTGGAGAAGGGCCACGGCGCCGTCGCGTGCGCCCGCCGCAACGCGGAGGCGAACAAGGTGGCCGAGCGCTGCGAGTTCGTGCAGGCAGACGCCACGAGCCACCTTGCCGCCCTGGCACGACGCAAGGGCGGCAAGGGCAGCTTCGACGTGGTCGTGCTCGACCCGCCGCGCGCGGGCTCCACGCCGGAGTTCCTCTCGGCCGCGGCGGCCATCGCGCCGGAGCGCATCGTGTACGTCTCCTGCGAGCCCACGACCCTTGCGCGCGACGTGGCCGCCCTGCGTCGACTGGGATACCGGATGCGCACGGTCGAGCCGGTGGACATGTTCCCGCACAGCAAGCACATAGAGGTCGTCGCGGGGCTCGAGCGCAGGTAGCAGGGGTGGCGGCGAAGCCGGCAGGACGCGCCGGCCGTGCCTACTGGCTGTAGCGCGCGGGGTCGATGTCCTCGGGGATGTGCTCGTGGCCCCAGTTGCAGATTGCCTGGAGCACGGGCATGAGCGTCTTGCCGAGGTCGGACAGGTAGTACTCGACCTTGGGCGGGACGCCGGGATATTCGTGGCGCACGACGAGGCCATCGGCCTCGAGCTCCTTGAGCTTCGCGGAGAGCATCTTGTGGGTGACCCCGCCCAGGCTCCTCTTGAGCTCGCTGTAGCGCATGACGTCGTTCTTCCACAGCCAGAACAGGATCTGCATCTTCCACTTGCCGCCGATGAGCGAGACCGCGTAATTGAACGGCACGATGTTGATGGGCACGAGCCCGTCGGCAGAAGCGCTTTCCTTTTGGGTAGTATCTTCCATTTTTGTGTGTTCTTCCCTTCGAGACCATGAGCCCATATGCTGCGACTATACGAGAAGCACGGGAGGAGCACAAATGAAGGTATTGATGGTGAACGGCAGCTCTCATCCGCACGGCACGACGATGCGAGCGCTGGAAGAGATGACCAAGGTCTTCGACGAGGCGGGCATCGAGTCCGAGGTGATCCAGCTGGGCGGCAAGCCAATCGCGGACTGCCTGCAGTGCAACAGGTGCGCGGTCTCGGGCAAGTGCGTCTTCAAGGACGACGGCGTGAACGAGTTCATCGACAAGGCCTACGAGGCGGACGGCTTCGTGTTCGCGACGCCGACCTACTTCGCGCACGCGAGCGGAAGGATCTGCTCCTTCCTGGACCGTGCCTTCTATGCGAACGCCGTGGACGAGGTCTACGACGCGTTCAAGTTCAAGCCGGGCGCGGCGGTGGCTGTGGTACGTCGCGCAGGCACCACCTCGGCCCTGGACGACCTGAACAAGTACTTCGGCATCGCGCAGATGCCGGTCGCAGGCTCCACCTACTGGAACCTCGCCTACGGCCTCGAGGCGGACGAGGCGCAGCAGGACCAGGAGGGCATGCAGACCATGCGCAACCTCGCCCGGAACATGGCCTGGATGATGCAGTGCTTCAAGGCGGGAAAGGACGCCGGAATCGCCTACCCTGCGACCACGAGCCCCTACGCGACCAACTTCGTGAGGCGTGAGGACAACAAGCGGTAAGGCGGATTCCGAAGATGACGGGCCACCGCCATAGGTGCAGGATAGGGGCGTAACCGACAGCGCCGAAGAAGAGGGTCGCGGATGTCTGCGAACGACCATGGCTACGATGACGCCAGCATCGAGTCCATCACCGAATACGCCCAGAAGCTCGTCGGCCATACCCTGCGCGAGATGACCGATGCCCCGGAGCTGCAGAACCCCAAGCGTCGCAGGGGCTCTTTCGGCAATGCGGTCGAGGAGTACTACTTCAAGTACAAGGCGAACAGCAACCAGGCACCCGACTTCCCGAAGGTCGGCCTCGAGCTCAAGACGACTCCCATGCGCCATGTGGGCTCGGGCACGCTCGTGGCAAAGGAACGCCTCGTCATCACGATGATCGACTACGACACCGTGGTGGACGAGACCTTTGCCACGAGCACCCTCATGAACAAGGCATCCTCCATCCTCCTCATCGCCTATCTGTATGAGAAGGGCAAGGACCCACTCGACTACGAGGTCCTGTTTGCCGACACCTGGGACATCCCTCAGGAGGACCTGCCGCAGATTCGCCGCGACTGGGAGACGGTCGTGGAGAAGGTTCGCGCTGGGCACGCCGAGGACATCTCCGGCTCCGACACCCTCTATCTCGAAGCCTGCACGAAGGCGGCAGACTCGACCATACGCAGGTCACAGCCCTATTCGGACGTCCCCGCAAAGCCACGTGCCTGGGCGCTCAAGGCCTCGTACATGACGGCAATCGAGAACGGGCTGCTCAAGAGGCGCCAGGGAATCGAGCGAACCGAGGAGGAACGCGACCTCGGACTGCTCGAGCTCGTTCGCGCCAGGTTCAAGCCCTACATCGGGCTCACGCAGAGGGAACTCTATGTGAGGCTCGGACTTGCCAAGCCCAATGGCAAGTTTCCGAAGTCTGCCGGGGCGCTCGTGACCAACAGGGTACTTGGCATCGACGACGATAACGAGATTGACGAATTCGCGAAGGCGGGCATCCGAACCAAGACAATCAGATTGAAGGGGAACGGCATGCCGAAGGAGGCAATCTCCTTTCCCGCCTTCAACTACTTCGAGCTCGAGACGACGCCGTTCGAGGACTCCGACTTCTATGGCTACCTGCAGCAGAAGTGGCTCTTCGTCATCTACCGGCAGCGCGACGACGGGGAGTTCCGCCTCTGCGACGTCATGTTCTGGCAGATGCCCGACTCCGACATCCCCGAAGCCCGGCGCTGCTACGAGCAGATGCAGCAGAACGTCCGCGAGGGAAGGGCGGACGTCTCGGTGAGGTCCACCGAGAATCGCTGCTGCCATGTGAGGCCACATGCCCGGAACTCGAAGGACGTGCTCCCTCAGCCTCACGGGGCACCAGTGGTCAAGAAGTGCTTCTGGCTCAACCAGTCGTACTTGAAAGAGGAAATCGGAGCAAGGCCCGACTAGCATTGGGCCCGCAACGATACATTCCGAGACGAGTAGGTTGATGCGGATGGCTGGATACCTCGCGACTATGGACAGTGTCTCCTCGCTAAGGGCATGCCTGGATGCAGGCATCTACTCTCCCCAGATGACTCCTGGTTGGAGCTCGGCGACAGTCCCCACGCTGGGGGATTTCGAGACCATGCGCCCTGGTGACAGCCTCTACTTCTTCAGCAAGAGGCGCATCTACGGAATCGCGAGGCTCGTTGACGCTGGCGGCGGACGATGCGCCTTCGAGAACTTTCCCCGTTCGACTCGGCAGAAGGCCGTCAACTTGGGCCTCGCCCGCTCCGCATCCATCTCCCCGTGTCCCATCGAAGGGCGGGTCGGCAGGTGGGCAGTCTGCTTCAGGCCATCCCCCGCGTTCCTTCCGAACTCAGTGGACATGGATGACCTTCTGGAGTCCGACCCGCATGCCTTCCGGTCGTTGAGGACGTTCTGGAAGAGGAGCTTCGTGCAGCTCGACGACGATGAGGACCAAGCCTTCCGGGCGGCACTCTTACGCTCCAACAGGGGAGAGTTCGACCCGGACGCCATCGACCACGAAGAGCCGGCACCTCCTAGGGTACTTGCCGCGGACGCCCCAGACATCCAAGGGCTACTCCGCGACTTGAGGCAGGACGATGGGTCCCTGGGCAGCGAGGCGGCGTTGGAGGCGGCGCTAATCCATCAGCTCAGGACCGGAGACCCGGAGACGATTGCCACCTTTGGGGAATGGGATTACGTCAGCCATCAGGTCCCCGCCTCGCCGTTCAAGCCGGTGGACTACATGGACCGCATGGACCTGTTCGGTTACCGCTGGATAAGGGGCTACAAGCCGATAGTCGAGAAGTACCTCGTAGCCGAGCTCAAGAAGGGTGACCTGCGTAAGGAGGACGTGCTCCAGGCCATGAAGTACGTCGAATGGGTCCGCAGGGAGTATGCAAGCGGTGACTACTCCCTTGTGTCCGCATTCCTCGTAGCCCACAGAGTCGATGAGGAGCTGGTCGACCAGAGCAGGCAGCTCTTCGAGAGGGACTACGTGACGGGAAGGGAACCTCCTGAGGGGCATAGCTGGAGAGACCTGACGTTCGTCGAGTACGGAGTGGATGAGGACGGCCACGTCGCGTTCCAGGTGGCCCTTGCGAGATAGGGCTCGCCAAGGCCTCATGATGATTCGGCAGCGGCGAGGCCCTATTCATGACCACCCGATCGGCTACCATGATCAACTAATGGCATAGTCCACAGACAGCGAACGGAGAAACGTGGACGAGATCAAGGTTGCCGAGCTCTTCGCGGGGGTCGGCGGATTCAGGCTTGGCCTGGACGGATACAGCTCTCCCGAAAAGGGATGGGAGCTTCCGCCAGCTGGGCCGTTCAA
>CADBMC010000098.1 GCA_902795635.1 uncultured Coriobacteriaceae bacterium
CTTGGCGAGGAGCTCCATGGAGGTCTCACGCGGGCCCTCGTCGGTGTCGACGACGGTGACCTTGCCCTTGCGGCCCTTGACCTCGACCGGGACGATCTCTTCCTTGAAGTCGCCGTTGGCCAGGGCGGCCAGGGCGCGCTGCTGGCTCACGAGGGAGAACTCGTCGAGCTGCTCGCGGGTGATGCCCCACTGCTCGGCGACGTTCTCGGCGGTGATGCCCATGTGGTAGTTGTTGAAGGCATCCCACAGGCCATCGTTGACCATGGTGTCGACCAGCTCGGACTTGCCCATCGGCGAGCCCATGCGGTAGCCGTAGCGGCCCTTCATCATCGCGAAGGGGGCCATGTCCATGTTCTCGGTGCCGCCAGCGACCATGATGTCGGCGTCGCCCGCCTGGATCATCTGCTTGGCCGCGTAGACCGCGTAGAGGCCGGAGCCGCAGACCACGTTGAGGGTGACTGCGGGGCACTCGATGGGAAGACCCGCGTCCAGGGAGCACTGGCGGGCGACGTTCTGGCCGAGGCCAGCCTGCAGCACGCAGCCCATGTAGACCTGGTCGACGTCGGTGGGCTTGATGCCGGCGCGGTTGACGGCCTCCTTGATGACCGTGGCGCCGAGGGTGCGGGCGGGCACCGTGGACAGCCCGCCGCCGAACTTGCCGATGGCGGTACGGCACGCGCTGGCGATGACGACCTTCTTCATAAGCGTTCCTCCTCTTGACGAACCATTTCCTTTGCTTGCCAAACTACCAGCTCACGAACACGTTCAAGCTATATGGCATAACAGTACAACAGTCGGCGGCCGAAGATATCCGCCCCCCACCGAATACATGAAACGGATGAGGTCGTGGCATGCGACATGGCATGCGCGCATCTCGACGGCCGCTGCCTAGTGCCTGTTCGAGTACCTCCAGATTCCCATCTCGTCGGCCTTGCGCTCGAGCTCCTCGCGGAAGTCGGGGTGGGCGATGGCGATGAGGCGCTCTGCGCGCTCCCAGGCGGTGGCGCCCTTCAGGCTCGCGATGCCGTACTCGGTTACGACGAACATCACGTTGGTGCGCGTGTCGGTGACGACGGAGCCGTTCGCGAGCGTCGGGCAGATGTTGCTCGAGACCTCGCCGGTCTTCTTGTTCGTGTGCGTGGAGGGCAGGCACACGAAGCTCTTGCCGCCGTGCGAGAGGTACGCGCCCATGACGAAGTCCTGCTGCCCGCCGCAGCCCGAGATCTGGCGGATGCCGGCGGACTCGGCGTTGACCTGGCCGAACAGGTCCACGTCGACGGCGGAGTTGATGGAGATGAAGTTGTCGAGCTGCGCGATGACGCGCACGTCGTTGGTGTACTCGACGGGCACGCTCATGCACTCGGGGTTGTCGTCGAGGAAGTCGTACATCTTCTGCGTGCCGCCGCCGAAGGCGTAGGTCTGCCTGCCGTAGTCGATGTTCTTGCGACGTCCGGTGATGCGCCCGGCCATCGTCATGTCCACGAAGGCGTCGACGTACATCTCGGTGTGGACGCCGAGGTCCTTGAGGTCGGACGCGGCGATCTGCGCGCCGATCGCGTTCGGCATGCCGCCGATGCCCAGCTGCAGGCAGGCGCCGTCGGGGATCTCGGGGACGATGAGGTTGGCCACGGCGGTGTCCACGGCGGTGGGCTCGCCGGTGCCGGCGATCTGGCCCAGGGGCGGGTTGTCGCCCTCGATCACCATGTCCACGTCCTCGATGGACACGTCCGCGTCCCAGCCGCCCAGGCAGCGCGGCATGTTGGTGTTGACCTCGACGATCTTGAGCTTGGCCTGGCGGAAGGCCTCGGCAAGGTGGCTCGCGCTCGGGCCGAAGTTCAGATGCCCGTGCTTGTCCATGGGAGCGACCTGCACGCACACGACGTCGAGCGGGTCGGGGTTGTCACGGTAGTAGCGCGGAAGCTCGCTGTAGCGCTGCGGCGAGTAGAAGCCATACGGGGTGCCGCAGGCCTTGCGCTCGATGCCCGACATGTGCCAGCTGTTCCACGTCATGTGGCGCTCTGGATGGTCGATCTTGAAGATCTCGGGGACCCAGCACAGGATGCCGCCGCGGAAGTTGACCCCTTCGAGCTCGGGAAGGCGCTTGGCCAGCGCGGCATCGAACGCGACGGGCGTCGAGGTCGTCCAGCCGTAGTCCACCCAGTCGCCCGACTTCACGTGCGACGCGGCCTCTTCGGCCGTGACCAACTTGCTCTCGTAGAGTTGCCTGTAGTCCATCTCGAGAAGGTCTCCTTCCTGGGCGAATCCCCCAGACGCGGACAATTCCCGCCGTTCGCGGAAAAGCCGAAAAGAGTATAACATCTGCGTACATTTCGTGGGCCCATCGCAGCAGGCATCCGAGCTGCTCGCATCACCTCCGCATCCGACAAGCCGCAGCCGCAGGAACCACGCCATCCGCGTAGGCGGCCGCGTAGAGCCGCATGCCCGTCTCCGTGTCCTCCGCGAGATCGGCATCGGACTCGAAGATCGCCTGCACGAAGGCGAAGTCGCCCACGCAGCCGGAAAGGTGCAGGACGAACACGATCGCGGCGGCAAGCGGAAGGCCGGCCGCCCAGCCCACCGCCACGGTCGCCGCCGAAACGAGGACCGCCGGCGCGAGCAGCACGACGACGAACCTGCGCACGGGCAGCATGAGGCCCTCCGCGCGGGTGTAGAGCATGCCCTGTCGCGCGCCGAACCGGATGCGCGTCCCGCGGCCACCGAGCAGCCAGAAGAAGAGCCCGTGGACGAGCTCGTGGATGGCGAACGACGCCGCCGTGGCCGCGACGAGCCCGGCGAACCAGGCCCACGAGAGCGGCTCGGGAGCGATGCCGAGCGCCGCCGCGAACGCGATGGCAGCGATGCCGGCGACGAGGATCGCGCCCGACCAGACGCCCATCTTCTGCAGCAGGCCCACGTCGTGGAAGACGTCGAGCTCGCAGACGAGGTGCAGCACGCCAGTCACGCCAGTCACGCCCTTCACGTCGGCGCCAGGGCGACACTCGCCACGCCCATGCGGCGGTGCGCCCGCGGCGAAGCGCACGGACCTCGGGCTTGTGCCCTCCCCTTCTGACATGCCTCTCCCTCGACCGAGGCAAGCCGAGCCTACCCCGACGCCCTCTCACCTACGCAGGAATTGTACGGCCGTCGGCGCGAGGCGCCATCCGCCAAGGCAAGTATATTGTTGTCGCAAGGTGCCAGCTTGGCCTAGCAAGAAGGCAGCCGCGCCGCACGGCAAACCCCGGAAGGAGCCACATGACCGACCACACCAAGCTCGTCATGCATCGCGAGCACTGCAGGATATCGGACAAGGACATGGCCTCGAAGATCCTGGACATGGGCTGCGTCTGCTCGGTCGCCTACCACGACGAGCCCTACCCCTACGTGATCCAGATGAACTACGGCTATGCCTGGGAGGACGACGACCTCGTCTTCTACCTGCACCTCGGCACCGAGGGCCACAAGTTCGACCTCATCGCGGCGGACCCGCACGTCGCCGTGGAGGCCGGCTACTTCATAAACCGCATCGGGCACAAGAGCTACCGCAAGGAGCTGCACGACTACCGCAGCGTCATCGGCTACGGCACGGCAGAGATCATCAACGGCGCCGACGAGGAGCGCTGGCTCACGGGCATGAACGCCCTGCTGGACAACTGCGGCTGGCCGCGCCTCAGGGGCGTGAGCGAGAAGAACCTCAAGCGCCTTCAGGTGCTCAAGGTCACCTGCCCCATCTGGACGGCGAAGTCCCAGTACCCCGTGGCCTCGCTCGAGGAGGTCCCCATGCCCTCGAACGAGGACGTGGACGCCGGCAACGTGAGCGACCCCTTCCCCCAGAAGCAGGCATAGGGCGCACTACAAGCGCCTTCGGACGAGACGAGGCCCCCGCCGCATCCTTGCGGCGGGGGCCTCGCGCCATGCCGATGCCGCATGCGGCGTCGGCTTCCCTCCACGGGCAGAGCCTCAATAGGCCCCAATCGGCTTGTCGCCCTCCTCGGCATAGAGCCTGGGCAGGAACTTGGCCAGGTGCGGCATCTCCACCAGGTTGTGCAGCAGGTCGTCCCTCACGTGCTTGACGGTGGGCGTGGGGAAGCCCTCCGCGCGGCGGGGCCTGGTCGAAGTGGACCGCGGAGTTCCAGATCTTGTAGCGCAGGTTGCCATGGGACGGGTCCACCGTGGGCGGCCTCAGGGCCATCCAGCAGAACCACCAGTCGAGCATCTCGGTCGTGACGCCGGGAAGGCGCGCGTAGAAGCTCGAGTAGCTCATCCCCTCCTTGATGTGGTAGCCCATCATCACGTCCTGGTAGCCCGGCGCGAGCATCTCGGAGATGCGGTCGGGCGGCAGCACGTCGGCCTCGTCCATGGGCTCGCGAATGGCCTGCAGCGCCAGCGGGTCTGGGTCGATGAAGTAGTACTTCGCGTAGCTCAGGCGAAGCTCGTCATCGAAAAGCGGGGGACGTTCCATGGGGTTATGCTCCAATCTCTAGGCAGATGGGAATGGGGACGCGTCGGTCCTCGGGAGGAGGCAGACATGACCTTCGAGCAGCTCGAGGCCCTTGTGGAGGTTACGAGAACGGGGTCGGTCTCCGCGGCGGCGAAGTCGCTCAGCTCCTCGCAGCCCACCGTGAGCCGCATGATGCGCAGCCTCGAGTCCGAGCTGGGCATAGAGCTCTTCGTGCGCACGCGCAACCACATGGAGCCAACGACGCCTGCAGGCTCGTGGCCGAGTTCGCGCGCGCGATCCTGGCGGACCGCAGGCAGATGCTCGACGCCGTCTCCGATCTCACGAGCCGCAAACGTGCCCTCAAGGTGGCAAGCGTCTCGCCGAAGGCCCTGCTCAAGCTCACGCTGCTCGTGGCCAAGCGATTCCCTGGCGTCGCCGTGGACTCCGTGAGCTGCACCGACGACGACGTGATGCGCATGGTGCTCTCGCGCGACGTGGACCTCGCCATCACCGCCGAGAGGCCCAACCTGCCCACCGTGCGCGTGCGACCGATCATGGACGAGCACATGATGCTCTTCGTGCCGACCACGCACCCGCTCGCCACGAGGAGCCAGGTGAGCTTCGACGAGCTCGACGGCGAGACGTTCCTCATCGACAAGACCTCCTCGCATGGCAACGGCGTCTTCAAGCGGCACCTGCCCGAGTCGAGCTTCCTGGCGCTCGAGGACCGCGACGTTCTACGCGAGCTCATCAACGCCTCCGACATCCCCACCTTCGCGAACAGCGAGCCGGTGGTGGACGAGGGGCTCGAGGGGCGCGTGCGCGTGCCCATCTCCGATGCCGACGCCCATGCCACCTACTACCTGGTCTGCCTGGACGAGGCTCCCGTGCTGGCACGGCAGGTGATGGACGCCGCCGAGCAGGACGGCTTGGAGGACGATGGCGCGGGCACGCAGTCGAGCGGCGGGGCGGATGCAGTCGCGGCCCGCAGCTCCCTTGGGGGCTGAGCCTCTCGCCGGGCATCCATGCATGGTCGGCGCGCCTCCGCTTGGCCGAGACGTCCCTGCCCCGACGCCTTGCGGCGCCAGGGCAGGCGGGCTCGGAAGGCCTTACAGGATCCCTGCTGCCGCCAGCACGATCGCGATGCCGATGATCGCGAGCGAGAAGC
>CADBMC010000099.1 GCA_902795635.1 uncultured Coriobacteriaceae bacterium
AGAGCGGGCTGAACTCGTATCCGCCCATGTCCCTGCCGTCGATGACGGTGCCGTTGGGGATGGTCACCTGGTTGAAGGTCCTCTGCTCGCCCGTGCGCTTGTCGGTGTACGGGATCGCCTCCCGAACGAAGTTCTTGTGGAACGACAGGTAGACGTTCTTCCTCTTAGCTTCGTCTGCCATGGCGTCTCCTTTCTCTGTTTCCTTTCATCCGCTTCGGAAGACGGGGGTGCGGGCGGGCCCTATGGCCCTCTGTCCATCCTCATGGCCGACACCTCATCCGCCCATGATGTCGCGTGCCCAGCTGCCGCTCTTCACGAGCGAGACGATGAGCAGGATGCACATGGCCATGTACTGCAGGGCGTAGGAGAGCCCGGCGACCTGCGAGTCGACGATGGCCGACCCCGTGCTCGCGGTCTGGAGCCCGCCGAGCACGATGGGGAAGCTCACGAGCAGCACCAGGATGATCACGCCCGCCAGGCACACCGAGGCGAAGTTCTTGAGGTAGCCCACGCCCATCTGCCGCGTCTCGTCCTGCGAGAGCAGCGCGAGCGGGATGGGCGAGAAGGCCGCCATGACGTAGATCTGGATGGCGCGCGCCCAGCAGACCACGAGCGCGACGACGTAGGCGACGAGCACCACGAGCCAGCTCACGAGGGCGACCACCAGCATGCCCAGGAGCGCCGCCACGTTGTCGTCGGTCGTGGTGATGGAGACGGCGTCCAGATCGAGCTCGGACCCGGTGCCGAAGAGCCCCGAGACCCTCTCGACCGCGATCCTGGTCACCTCGTAGACCGCCTGCATGATCTCGAAGCTGTGCTGCAGGATGAACAGGAACACGGCGTAGAAGACGAGCAGGAACACGACCTCTTTCACCCCGGGCATGGCGGCGTTGCCGTCCATGCGCTGGCTGATCTTGATGAGCTGCAGCGTGAAGGAGAACGACAGCACCCCGCAGCCGATGGGCAGGATGGCGGCCTCCCAGACCCCGTGCACCACGTCGTACATGGTCACGCTGCCGGCGCCGCCGATCATCTGGTCGAAGCTCGCCGAGAGCACGCCGTCCGTCCCGATGCCCTTGAGCACGTTCACCTGCCCGTTGAAGATCCAGTTGCACGTGTCGCGGAGTACGCCGCACAGCCAAGAGTTGACGTCATCGGCGATCGAGGCGTACGCGGGCTCCGGGCAGAGGAGGAGCAGCGCCGTGGCGAGCGCGGCCAGGCCCGCCGCCAGCGCGAACCTCTCGTCTGAGAGCGTTCTCTTCATCGCGCCCATGGCTACCCCTTGACCTCGAAGGCGTCGCCCGAGTAGACGACCGATATCACGGTCGCCGCGGCGTCGTCGCAGGTGAAGGTGGCCGTGGTGCGCTTGGCGGGCACGTCGACGTAGACCTCGCCGTCGAAGGTCGCGCACGTGGCCGTGGGCGCGTGGCCGCGGCACCACGACGCGATCGCGCTCGTGAGCTCGGGGGTCTTGCCGTCGATGAGCGTCGTGTAGGGCTCGGTCACGCCCGAGACCGCCACGGGGCCCTCGCCCTTGCTCCCCTGCACGTAGGACTTCGAGAGCGCGAAGCCGTCGCAGGACACGCGGTACGACCCCTCGCTCCCCGAGAGCGTTATGACGGACGAAATGGGCTGGGCGCTCCCGTCCGCCGTGATCCGGCAGGCGATCGAGCCGGCCGTTCCGTCCCACTGCTCGTCGTCGGCCTCGAAGGCACTCACCTTGGTCGTCCCCCCGTCGTACTCGACGAAGGAGCCGTCGCGGAACTGCACGGTCCTCGAAGCGTCGTCCCGCGCCTGCCACGTGTGCGAGCGCAGCACGGAGAGCGCCTGCGACTGCGGCTCCCGCCCCTCTTGCTCCCCGGCGCCCTCCGAGCTCGTTGCCGTCTCGCTCGACGTCGCTGCGCTGTCGGCGGGCTGCTCGACTGGGGAGGATGCCCCGCCGTCGGAGCCGCCGGTCTGCGCGCCCCGCACCGCTGCGCCCGCCATGCTGCCGGCGACCACGATGGCGAGCGCCGCCAGCGCCGCGATGGCGCCGATGCGCTTTCTGTTGGACGGCTTGCCCGTCCTCCGCCTTCTCCTCATCCCTTCTCCTTCCTAGTAGCTAGTAGCGGACCGCGCAC
>CADBMC010000100.1 GCA_902795635.1 uncultured Coriobacteriaceae bacterium
AGCTCTTGGCAGCTCTTGGCAGCTCTTGGCAGCTCTTGGCAGCTCTTGGCAGCTCTTGGCAGCTCTTGGCAGCTCTTGGCAGCTCTTCCCGTCCAAGTCGGCGGCGAACGTCTCTGGGCTCACCATCATGCTCGAACCACCTCCTACGAATCCGATGTGCAATGCACGGCCTCTCGGCATGACCGAGAGGCCGTCATACCGTATTTCGACCTCTCTTCGTGCGCCTCGTAGCTTACTCACGCCAGACAGGGTCGCTCACGGCGAGGTCATGTACCCTCGTCCGTAGGACAGGCCGCAAGGAGGGATCGACAGCATGAGCGACACGAGCTTCTTTCCCGCCGGCATGGCGGAGCCGCTGGCGCAGGCATACCGCGACGCCTTCGGGCAGGACGCGCCCGGCCGCGTGCTCGGCGTCGTGTCGCCGGGGCGCACCGAGATCGCGGGCAACCACACCGACCACGAGGGCGGCGAGGTCATAGCCGGCGCGGTCGACCGCTACGTGTGCGGGCTCTTCGCGCCGCGGGACGACAGACGCATCCGCCTGGCGAGCGAGGGCTACGGCATGGTGGAGCTCGACGCCGCGGACGACGAGCCGCGCGCAGGCGAGCGCGCCGCCACGGCGGCGCTCGTACGCGGGCTGGCGGCAGGCTTCCACGCGCGCGGCTACGGGTGCGACGGAGGCGGCTTCGACGCCGTCGTGCGCAGCGAGGTGCCCGCGGGCTCGGGTCTCTCGAGCTCGGCCGCCTTCGAGCTGCTGGTGGCCCAGGCGCTCAACCACCTGTGGGCGGGAGGCATGCTCGATGCGCTGGAGCTCGCTCGCATGGCACAGGAGGCGGAGCACGCCTACTTCGGCAAGCCGTGCGGCCTCATGGACCAGGCATCCGTAGCGCTGGGCGGCATCGCGCACATGGACTTCCGCGACCCGGAGGCGCCCACGGTCGAGCGGCTCGGCTTCGACTTCGCTGCTTGCGGCTATGCCATCTGCCTGGTCGCCGTCGGGGCCGACCACGCCGCCAACACGGACGACTACGCGGCGGTGCCCGCCGAGATGAATGCCGTTGCCCGCCGCTTCGGCGCCACGCGCCTCTGCGAGGTGGACGAGGCGCGCGTGTTGCACGACCTGCCGCAGATCCGGGCCGAGCTGGGCGACCGCGCGGCGCTGCGCGCGCTGCACTACTTCCGCGAGGACCGCCTGGTGCAGGGCCGAGCGGAGGCCCTGACCACAGGCGACATGGCCACGTTCCTCGAGCTCACGAGGCGCTCGGGAGCGTCAAGCGCCATGTACCTGCAGAACGTCTCCGCAGGCAGCGTGGCCTCGCAGCCGGCGATGGTGGCGCTCGCCGTGGCGGAGGAGCTCCTGGGCGACCGCGAGGCCGTGCGCATACACGGCGGCGGCTTCGGCGGCACGATCCAGGCGTTCGTGAGGCTGGAGGAGGCCGAGGCCTTCTGCCGCTCCATGGACAAGACGCTCGGCGGCGAGGCGGCCGCCGCGTATGCCATCGACGGCAAGGGGGCGCGAGCGCAATGGCTGTAGGCACGCACGGCGAGACGCAGGCCACGGCCGGGGCACCCGAGGCGCCTGATGCGCGCGGCATCGCCGAGGTCGCATCGCGGCTGGTCGCCTACGCCGAGGCCCACGGCATCACGGAGCCGCAGGACCGACGCTGGGCATACAACCGCATCTTGGACGCGGCGGGCCAGACGGGCCCCGCTCCCCTGCCGTGGGAGCAGGCGCAGCGCCAGGCGGCCCGTGACGGATACGACTTCGAGCAGGACCTCGCCGCCATGGCCGAGGCCGCGGTCGCCGCGGGCGTTGCGGAGGACACGGCGTCCGGGCGCGACCGCGCCGCCATGGGCGTCATGGGCTCGATCATGGCACGCCCCTCCGAGGTGGCACGCCGCTTCGAGGGGCTCCGTGCCGCCAAGGGCCCCGTCGCCGCGACCGATTGGTTCTATCGCCTGTGCTGCGACGTCGGCTACGTGCGGCGATCCGCCATCGCGCGCAACCTCGCCTGGACCGCGCCCACGCGCTGGGGCGAGCTGGAGATAACGATCAACAAGTCGAAGCCGGAGAAGGACCCGCGCGACATCGCCGCGGCCGGCCGTGCCGGCACGGGCGACGCATACCCCGCATGCGCGCTCTGCCGCGAGAACGAGGGCTACCCGGGCCGCCCCGCCTCCGACCTAGGCGGCCACGCCGCGCGCCAGAACCTGCGAATCATCCCCATCGAGCTGGGGGGCGAGGGCTTCGGGCTGCAGTACAGCCCCTACGCTTACTACGGCGAGCACTGCATCGTGATGAGCGACGAGCACCGGCCCATGCACGTCGACCGCTCCACGCTGGGGCGTCTCCTCGACTTCGTGGACCTGTTCCCGCACTACTTCATAGGCTCCAACGCGGACCTTCCCATCGTGGGCGGCTCCATCCTCAGCCACGACCACTTCCAGGGCGGCCGCCACGTGTTCGCCATGACGCGCGCGGAGGTCGCCGAGCCCTTCGCGCTCGCGGCGTTCCCGCACGTGGAGGCTGGCATTCTGAGGTGGCCGCTCTCGGTGCTGCGGCTCGCCTCCGAGGACCGTGGGCAGCTGCTTGACACGGCCGTGCACGTGCTTGAAGTCTGGCGCGGATGGGACGACCCCGCAGCCGGCGTCGTCTCACGCGATGCGGACGGCACGCCCCACAACACGGTCACGCCCATCTGCCGCATGCGCGACGGCCGCTATGAGCTGGACCTCGCGCTACGCTGCAACGTCACTTCGGCCGAGCACCCCCTCGGCGTCTTCCATCCCCACGAGGAGCTCTGGCACATCAAGAAGGAGAACATCGGGCTCATCGAGGTGATGGGCCTCGCCATCCTGCCCCCGCGCCTCGAGGGCGAGCTCGGGGCCGTACGCGATTGCCTCGCCCGGGGCGAGCTCGCCTCGCTCGAGGCAGACGAGCGGTGCCGTACGCATGCGTCCTGGGCGCGCGACGTGGCGGCGCGCCACCCCGAGCTCGTGGGCGCCTCCAAGGACGTCGCCACCCGCATCCTGCGCGACGAGGTAGGCCAGGCGTTCGCCCACGTGCTGGAGGACGCCGGCGTGTTCAAGTGGGACGGCGCGGGCCGCGCGGCGCAGCGGCGCTTCGTGGAGGCGCTATAGCTGGCCTTTGTCGGCACATGGAATTGGCAGTCGAGCTCGAATTCAGAAATACGAGTTAAGCCAAGCGCTATTGGCCCCATCAGCTCGTGCGGATGGGCCTTTGCGCGTGATCACGTGAGCTGCAACAAGCGCTGGCGCTTGATGGCCAAGATGATTCCAAGGGGCCGTGCCCTTCTTATCACTGCGTATCATTCTGTCCCCCCCTGGAGGCTTCTACAAACGCCTCAACTGGGGTTTCTCCTTGCTTCCTATTTATCATCTTTTTATCAATTCGCTATCGGGCAATCACCATAGGAGGTGCCCTATACTCCCCGCGAAGGAGGTAACGAGCGGCGCGTTCAGAAGGGTAGAGCACGCCTATCCACAGAGAGCCGTCCGCGAGTTGCTCTCGAACACCGTCATCCATCAGGAGCTCTCTGACACGACTGCTGGTCCTAGGGTGGACATCTATCAGAATAGGATCTCATTCAGCAACCCTGGCGCGAGCCTCATACCCATCAACCGGGTGCTGAACGCCCAGCCAAAGACGAGAAACAACGGCCTCGTGGGCATTTTGCGGCAGATGGACCTCTGCGAAGAAGGCGGGACCGGTTGGGACATCGCAGTTGCAGCGTGCGAGGCTTTCCACATGCCCTCACCCCGCATCGAAAGCGATGACGAGCTCGGGACCCGCGTCACCTTGTTTGGCGGACCTGCATACGATCGAATGACCAAGCGCGAGCGCGTCGACGCGCTCTACTGGCACACGTGCCTGAAATACGCCGAGGGAGCATCGATGAGCAACAAAACGCTCAGGGAACGGTTCGGACTAGACGACGAGAGGAAGAACGTGCTCGCCATGTCCCGTCTGATACGTTCGTGCATAGATGCTGAATTGATAAAAGAAGAAGACGAGGACGTAGGACCCAAGAATAGGCGCTACGTCCCCTATTGGGCCTAGCCCCTTTGCCGCAGTTCTTCCAACATTCCCTAATCGCTGATTCAAACAGCGAGAAAGAGCTAGACACGACGGCAATAGAGAGGACATGCTCGCCATGTCCGTCAGACCCCCGAAGAAGCCTGCACGGCCAGGCAATCGTTCCCTTATTCGACTTTCGCTGCTGCGGGCTACTCGACCCGGTTCGTGACGATGCGGCCGTGGTCGATCTCGCGAGGCTCGTACGCCTGGCTGGTCATGCCCAAGGCGATGGCGCAGCAGGGAACGAATCCCTCGGGCAGGCCAAGGCGCGCGACGAGATCCGGATTCTGGACGAGCCCGGCGATGGCGCCCCAGATATGGCAGCAGCCGACGCCCTGCTCGACGGCCTCGAGCGCCATGTTCTGCACGATGCAGGCCGCGCTCGAGTAGGTGGCGTTGGACAGACGCGACTCGGGTCCCTTCGCCGAGACGACCACCAGGACGGGGGCGCCGTACAGCGGATGCCAGCCGGGATTGTTGAAGAACGCGGCGCCCGCCTTCTCGATCGCATCGAGCACCTGCTCGTTCGTCACGACCGTGAGGCTGTAGTTCTGGTAGTGCCCCATGCCCACGGGCGCCTCCTCGGCGGCCTTGAGGATGGCATCCAAGGCAGCCTCGCTCGGGGCCTCCCCCGTGTAGCTGCGCACGGACTTCCTGCGGTTGATGGCATCGGTTACGTTCATGACGCTCCCCTTCAAGACGATCGGGCCGTTTGCTCATGGCCGGTACGTGGCCAGCGTAGTTCCGCGATGCGCATGGCGGCGACGCGTCTCCCGCGCCTGCTGGCGCCGCGTTCCGCCAACGGCAGCGCCGCACGGCGCGATCCCCCCGGCATCCCACGGAAGGCCTCGACTCAGCGGTACTGCCTCTCCACGATGCCGTAGAGGATGCCGCCGAGCTCGTCCGGCGGCTGGGGGCATCCCTCGTCCAGCCATCCGCGGATCACGCCCAGGGCGCCCTCCACGTTGTAGCGGTAGAGGACGGGGAAGGTCCGCTCGTCGTAGGTCCCACGCTCCTGGAGGATGGCCCTCATCTGCTCGGACATCTGGGCGACGGTCTCCTCGATGTAGGCGCTGTGCAGGCGCGAGCGGAAGAACTCCCGGTAGAATGCCTGGTTCTCGTAGATGACGCGCAGCAGGCGGAAGCGGTCGGACGCCATGTCGCCCGATGCGAACGACTTTTCCACCAGCTCGCGCTCCATGCTGCCGAACAGGTCGTAGACGTCCTCGTAGTTGCGATAGAACGTGGTGCGGTTGATGTCAGCCCGCTCGCAGAGCTCCTTGACCGTCACCTTGTCGAGGTGCTTCTCCTCGAGCAGCTCGGAGAGAGCCTGCTTGAGCACCATCCGGGTGTACCTCTGCCTGCTTTCGCAGGCAAAGGCTCCTTCCTTACTTGAAGACATCTGTCTTTGGCACAAAGAACAGCCCAAAGCGTCGCTACCGCTTGAGTTGACAGAAGCTCGGACACACTTAGGAAGCTACTTGGGAACTTAGGAAGTTTACTTAGGAACTTGGGAAGTCTCTCGTGTCCGAGTTCCCAAGTTGGGCGGATCGACTAGGCACCCATGTCTCTCATGCTCTCGCTCCCGTCGCCCCATAGGATAATGGGGCAGCCTGGGGAGGCAGCAAGGGGGAGGCGCGACGCTCAGCCGCTTGGCATTCCGCGTCGTCACGTTCTTCGCGACGGTTGCCGCGATCGTCGTGTTATGGCCGGCGCTCTGCTGGCTCGCCGACATCGTTGCAGGGCACGACGATCGCGCAGCCGAGATTACCTTGCTGCTGGGCGGCGCCCAGGCGTTCATCGGCCTGTTGATCGGCCAGTCCGTTTCCGATTCCGGCGACAACGGCGCCACGGATTACCTGATCACGTCCATATGCGCCCTCATCGGCCTGGCGTTGGGCTTCGTCGACATGCTCGTCTTCACCTTCGTGGCGACGGTGATGGCGTCCGACCTGGGTGTGACCCTATTTGGGGTCGGTGCCGCCGCCGTTGTCGTCGCGATCTTCGTCTTGGTGTTCGCGTTCATCATCTTTTGAGGCGAGGCCTGGCAACCTTGCAGGCTGACCATCGGCATTTACTGCATAAAAAAGCAGGCCAGAAGCTTCCTTCTGGCCTGCCATCTCATTTGGTCGCGGGGGCTGGATTTGAACCAACGACCTCCGGGTTATGAGCCCGGCGAGCTACCAGACTGCTCCACCCCGCACTGTATGCGCCTCAGCGCAAGAAAGAACGATACTCTTACGCGAAGGCGAATGCAAGCACTTATTGCTTAGCCACGTACATCGCCTTGCAGATGGAGATGGAGCGGTCGTAGATCCCCTGGCAGAGGGCGGGAAGGCCCTCGAGGTCGCTGCGGTGCGTGATGAGGTCGGTCACCTGCATGGCGCCAGTCCCCATCTGCTCCACGGTGTAGTGCCACTCGTTGATGGGCGTCGCCGCGTAGTGCGAGTTCCAGATGCCCTGGATCCGCAGCTCCTTGCGCAGGATCTGGCTGTGCTGGCCCAGCTTGATGGTGGTGTCGCGCGAGGGCGTGCCCATGAGCACCACGGTGCCCTTGGTGCGGCAGCACTCGATGGCCTGGCCGAGCGCCGGGCCCACGCCTGTGCCCTCGATCACCACGTCGGCGCCCTTGCCACCGGTGCGCTCCATCACGACCTTCACCAGGTCCTCCTTCGAGCTGTCCACCACGTCCACGCCGTGCTCGGCGGCAAACGCCGCCTTCGCGCTCACGACCTCGGAGACGATGACCTGGTCCGCGCCGAAGATGCGCGCCCAGCGCGACGCCATGATGCCGATGGGCCCGGCACCGAACACGACCACGTTCATGCCGGGCACGACCTCGCCCTTGCGCACCGCGTGCTGGGCCACCGTGCACGGCTCCGTCATCGCGAGCATCTCGCCGGTCGTCTCCGGGCCGGACGCGGGCACGAAGTGCCAGGCGGAGGGCACGAGGCAGTACTCGGCGAAGCCGCCATCGCTGCGGCTGCCCAGGTAGTCGTAGTCGGAGCACATGGCGTAGTCGCCCGCGACGCACTGGTCGCAGTGGCCGCAGGGGATGAGCGGGAACACGGCCCCGCGCTGCCCCACCAGGGCCGGGTCCGCGTCCGGGCCCACCTCCACGACCTCGCCGCCGAACTCATGGCCGATGGTGAGCGGGTAGCGCTGCCTGCTCGTGCCGAGCGTGAAGATGCGCGGGATGTCCGAGCCGCACACGCCGCACGCCTCCACCTTCAGGAGGATCTGCTTGCCCACCGGCTTCGGCACGCGCACGGTATCGCATTCGAAGTCGCCGATCTTGTGGACGCGGCACGCCTTCATCTCCTCGTCGCGATAGGCGGAGGGGGAAAGGTATTCGTCGAGTTCCATAGGTTGCCTCCTTGCTCATGCGGATGGCGGGCCTTGTGCCACGCGGCAGGCGCCGCGCCGGCCGAGCCCCCGCTATCCCTCTATTGCCTTGCGATACTCCTGCTCGAGGGCAACGAACCGGTCCGGCCCCTCCTTGAGCAGGGTCGAGGTGCCCACCACGAGGCCCGTGGCGCCGGCGGCCACCATCGCGCGCGCGTGCTCCGGCGTGGTGTTGCCGTCCACCACGATGTCGACGGGGTGGTCGGCCCCGCTCACGACGCTCGCGATGCGCGCGAGCTTGCCCAGGTGCCCCGGCACCATCTTCTGGCCCGCGAACCCAGGGTTCACGGCCATCACCAGCACGAAGTCCAGCACCTCCAGGCACTCCTCCACGTAGGAGACGGGCACGGCCGGGCTCAGCGCCACGCCCGCCCGGGCCCCTTTCTCGCGGATGTCCTGCAGGATCCGGTAGGGCTGCAGCGCGACCTCGGGATGGAAGCTGCACCAGTCGCCGGCGCGGATGTCGAGGATGCGCACCAGGTCGTCCGGGTTGGTGGCCATGAGGTGCACGTCCACGGGCAGCGACGTGAGCGAGCGCACGGCCGCCAGGTCGTCCGTGCCGAGCATGAGGTTGGGGACGTAGTGCCCGTCCATCACGTCGAAATGGATGGCCGCGACGTGGGACTCCTCGAACGCAGCCACGTACTCGGGCATCTCCCAGGGCCTCTCGCACATGAGGGAGGGAAGGATCTTCACAGGTTCGCTCATTCGGTGCCTCCTAGCACGCTCATGGAATCGCCCGCCTGAAGCCAGGGTTCCCGCCCATGGCTCCAAGCAGGCGGAGGGGAAGC
>CADBMC010000101.1 GCA_902795635.1 uncultured Coriobacteriaceae bacterium
ATGTGCCCCGATGCGGGGGCATGCGCGGGGGCCTGTGTCGTGAAGGCGTCCTCGGGCATGCGCAGGACCTGCGAGTCCTCGACGCTCTGCACGCGGATGGCCCCGGCGTGCTCCCAGGCGGCGTTGCGGAAGTGCTTGCCCGGACGCGCCTCGTCCACGTCCTCGGCGACGGATTCGGCATGCGCGGCGTGCGCCCCGCGCGAGGCCGCGGCCTCCTCGGACGCGCGCACGGCATCGCCCGAGCGGCCCTGGCGCCTCATGAGCAGCCACGCGCAGGTACCTCCCACGATCGCGCCCGTGGCGCAGCCGGAGAGGAACACCGGGGCGAGGTCCTGCGGCGTGAGGCCTGCCGGCCCCGTCGAGGCAGCGGCGTGGGCTATGTAGGGCAACGTGACGAGCGTGCCCGTAAGGGCGCCGGCAAGAGCCGACCGCTGTGCCGCTTGCGACATCTCGAGAGCACCTCCACCTGCACGACCGCCCTATGCGATCGCGGAACGTGCGGCACACGTCGCCAAAACCTATTGGCCTTCAAGCGATCTCTCCCCATGCGGGGCAAGTCGCAAGCAACGGCGTTGTTCCTCTTAGCCACGTGTACCGTCGCATACCTACCGTCCACGCCTTTCGGCGCTTCATCCCTCATTATGCGGTCGCCCGTCCAAATTGCAACAGGTTTTCCCCGGTCATGTCGCAATTCTGCCGGTTCCGCGCCGCCCCGCGCAGGCTTCGCCGCGCTCTGCCACAATTGCCTCAGGCAACGTAGGGAGGCCTCATGAAGAGCATCGCGATCATCACCGGAGCGTCCTCGGGCATCGGACGCGAGTTCATCGCCCAGCTCAACCAAGGGGCGGGCGGGGTCCTCGACGAGATCTGGGCAATCGCCCGCAACCAGGAGCGGCTCGACGAGGTGGCCGCCTCCTCCGCCATCCCCGTGCGCGCCATGGCCCTCGACCTCACGAAGGACGGCTCCGCCGACGAGGTGGCGCGCCAGCTCGACGAGGAGGGCGACGAGGTGCGGGTGCAGTGGCTCGTGAACTCGGCGGGCTTCGGCCGCACCGGCGACTTCGACGCCATCTCCGCCGAGGACAACTCCAACATGGTGAGGCTCAACTGCCTGGCCGTCGTGGACATGTGCTACGCCGTGCTGCCCCACATGGTCCCCGGCTCGCGCATCGTGAACATGGCGAGCGTCGCCGGCTTCCTCCCGCTTGCCCAGTTCGCCGTCTACGCGGCGAGCAAGGACTTCGTGATCAGCTTCTCCTACGCGCTCGATGCCGAGCTGCGCGACGTGGGCATCCGCGTCACGGCCGTGTGCCCCAAGTGGATGAAGACCGGCTTCATGGACGACATCGGCGACCGCGATGCCTACGAGAGCATGACCGTCATCGGCTTCGACGACCCGAAGTCCGTGGTGAACACAGCGCTGCGCTCATCTGTGCTCGGCTCTCCCATGTGCATACCGAGCCCTGACATGCAGTTCGTGCGCATCTTCACGAAGATCCTGCCCGTGGGCGCCACGATCGCCGCCTTCGGGCTGCTCCGTCGCCTGAAGCGCTAGCGCGCGGTCCACGCGGCTGGTCCCATCTTCTGCGCGGACGGTTTCCGACGGCACGGAGCGGAAGGTCCTGAGGCGCATGCCTGCCATGATGGCCAAGGCAGGTCCAAGGCAGCATATTCGAGACGAGTGTGGCCAACGTGTCAAATCACGTATGACACGTGTGGATTCATGTCGAGAAATCCAAGGTGCGTGTAGTCCAAAGACGAGTTGCGTGCGACGCGTGTGCACGTGTCGCACGCAACCTGCCATATTGGCCGTCCTGTGCCAGCATCATCGAGATATGTGCACACATATCTCGATGAAGCTGCCTTCGGGCCACACGCATCTCGATGAAGCCGGCACGAAGGCAGCCGCGGCCTAGTAGGACTCCGCGAACTCGCTCTGCTGGGCCTTCTTGGCCGAGCGGATGAGGAACTCCTGGTTCGAGGAGGTCGCCTTCAGGCTCTTCACCAGGCTCGCCTCCGCGCGCTCCACGTTGTTCATGTTGGCGAGCACGCGGCGAATGCCCCACACGAACGGCTGGAGCGCCGGGTCGATGAGCAGCTCCTCGTTGCGCGTGCCCGAAGCAACCGGGTCGATGGCCGGGAAGATGCGCTTGTCGGCCAGCTCGCGGTCGAGCTTGAGCTCCATGTTGCCCGTGCCCTTGAACTCCTCGAAGATGACCTCGTCCATCTTGGAGCC
>CADBMC010000102.1 GCA_902795635.1 uncultured Coriobacteriaceae bacterium
CGGCATCTCCAACACCCAGACCATCACCCCCGGAGCGCTCGGCAACGACGAGGAGCAGCGCGTGGGCAACCTGGTGAGCGTGCTGGATGGCTACTTCGAGAAGGGCGCGCACCATCTGAACGTGAACGTGTTCGGCATCGAGAAGCTCAAGGACGCGATGGAGCACCCCGAGAAGCCCGAGTACGCCAACTTCACGATCCGCGTGAGCGGCTACGCCGTGAAGTTCATCGACCTCACGCACGAGCAGCAGCTCGACGTGATCGCGCGCACCTGCCACGAGAGCATGTGACGGCCGCGATGAGCGAGTAACGGCTGCGATGACGCCACCGCCGGCATCGATGCTGGCGGTGGCGTTGCCGTGGCGGGCGGTTGGCATGGCTGCCGGCGCCGGCGCGGCTGCTGGCACTGGCGTAGCGGCTGGCACTGGCGTAGCGGCAGGCGTATGCGCGGCTGTTAGAGGCGCAGCGATACAAAAGCGAGTTGCTCCGAGGCAAACGTGGGTTTCGCCTGCGATTTGGGACCTTATTTGAGTTGCGCATGGCCGAAGTGGAGTTTCGCGGGCGACAGGATCTGCCTAACTCCATTTTGGAACGCGGGACGGACTAACTCGAGCTACGCATGGCCGAACTCGAGTTTCTCATGGCCGAAACGGAGATACGCATCCGGCCCTAGCAGCTCTGCGCGATGGCCGCCGCGACCTCGCCCGCCCGCGCGGCATCCAGGCCGTCGTATTGCATGACGAAGCGGGCACGCCCGTCCGCCGGAAGGCTCGCCGGGTCCGCGGCGTATCCCGAGAGGGGCGCCAGCCTCACGCCGAGGCGCTCGGCGCGCGCGGCGACCTCGGCCTCGGGAACGTCCGTGTCGATCGCGAGCACGAAGTGCAGGCCGGAATCCGCCTCCTCCACGCCCATGCGCGGGCCGAGCGGCGTCGCGCGCAGGGCATCCAGCAGCGCGTCGCGCACCTCGCGCGACTGCGTGCGATAGCGGGCCACGTGGCGCTCGTAGTCGCCGGACTCCAGCAGCCGGGCGAGCGCGACCTGGTCGATGGTGGAGACCGTCGCGGAGGCGAGCCCCGGCTCGGCCCGCCATGCTCCCATCAGCCCGTCCGGCAGCACCATGAACGCGATACGAAGCGCGCCGGAGAGGCTCTTGGAGAACGTGCTCACGTAGATCACGCGACCCGACGCGTCGATGCTCGCAAGCGAGGGAATCGGCCGCCCTGCCAGGCGGAACTCCCAGTCGTAGTCGTCCTCCACGATCAGCGTGCCGGATGCCTCCGCCCAGCCGAGCAGCTCGTAGCGTCGCGCGACGCTGGTCACACGCCCGGTGGGGAACTGGTGAGACGGCATCACGTGCACGGTGCGGGCGCCGCTTGCGCGAAGGCCGCCCATCCCGATGCCCTCCGCGTCCATCGGCACGCTCGCCACGCGCACGCCGCGGCACGCATACGTGGCACGCAGCGCGGGCCACCCGGGGTCCTCCATGGCGATGGCGGGCCCGCCTTCCTCCTCGCGCCGGGCCAGCATGAGGGCGATGCTTCCATGCAGCAGCTGCGCTCCGGCTCCCACGATGATGCGCTCGGGCCCCACGTCCACGCCGCGCTGGGCGCGCAGATGGCCTGCAATCGCCTGCCTCAGGCGCAGGCAGCCCTGCACGGGCACGGCTGAGAAGAGCTCGGCCTCGGGCTCTTGGACGAGTGCCTGCCTGAGGGCGCGGCTCCACAGCGATGCTGCCAAGGAGCCGGCACGACTGCGGACGGCTGGTCGGAGGGATAGCGAAGAGGGCTGGCCCCGGAGGAGCTCCGAGGCCAGCCCCGATTTGCGGCATGGGCCACACGCACGCGTTCGGACAGTTCGCATTGCGCGCCCCTATGTCCTGCGCTCCGCTTTGCCTGCCTGCGCGCCGCTTCGCCTACGAGCAGCAATCCTCCACCCACGAGATGAAGTTGTCGGTGCTCGACCCGGTGCGCTCGGCCGTGGTGTGGCCTCGGCCCCAGACGGTCGCGAAGTCAACGTCGTCCACGTCGGGGTTCTGACGAAGCGCCAACGCCAGGTTGAGCTCGGTGGTAAGGGACGTGTCACCCTGGTCGATTCCCGTGCGGGTCTTCCAGTGGGGCGCCGGCGTGGAGGTCCCGTAGCCGTCGAGCGCCTTGGCCACGAAGTACATGTGGTCGTACATCTGCTGGCGCACCGCCGTCTTGGTGCCCAGGTCGTCCTCGTTGCACATGTCGCCGGAATAGTCGGAGACGTAGGTGGCGTCGAAGTCTGAGCAGGTGGCGTATGACGCCTGCTCGCTGTCGAGCAGGTCAGCCATGATGGCGTCGAAGTGCAGGTTGTCCGTCTGGGCGTTGCCGGAGAGGCAGCTCTCGGCCTGGCTGCGGTCCAGCGCGTCGAAGGCGCCCACGTCCTTGAACCGCGTCGCGCCAAGGTTCTCACCGGCTGAGGCACGTTCTTATGAATGGGGGCTCGCCTGCGGTTGCATGGCATCTACCCAGGGGCAGCTCTGCCGCCTGTAGCCCAGATGGCAGGACATGAAAGGGCCACGAGGCTCTTGCCAACCTAATGCGTGTCGGCGAGGGCGAGGGGAACGCAAGTTACGCGTGGCAGAAAGCATGTCGCGTCAATCGCACGAGAGTCACTTTTCGAGAATCGAACGGGCACCAGATACAGGACCCTCGACGCCTCGCAGACCACGGCGTATGGTTGGCGCATGGAAAAGAGGCTCACATACCAAGACTACGCCCGGTTCGCGAAGCTCCCGCTCGACAAGCTCGCACGGCAATGCCGAGCAGAAGCGTTCCACGCCACAGGGCCAGGCGGCCAAGGCGTCAACACGGCCGACTCGGCCGTGCGCATGCAGCATCTGCCCACCGGCATCACTGTGGTGAGCCGGGAATCACGCAGCCAGCACCAGAATCGCGAGCGTTGCCTGGAGAAGATCCATGCCGAACTGCTCCGTCGCGCCCAGAGGCCCAAGGCACGCCGCAAGACCAAGCCCACGAAAGGTTCCGTCCGCAGGAGGCTCGAGGAGAAGAGCCGTCGCGGGGCGGTGAAGCGTCTGCGTCGCCCGCCCGGCATGGACGACTAGAGAACAAGCCATACATGCACGATGCGCAGCTCCCGTGCGGCTAGCCCAAGGCGACGTCGAGCGCCATCATCACCACGAAGCCGAGCGAGAAGAACACCGTGGCGAGGTTGGAGTGCTCGCCCTCCGACATCTCGGGCACGAGCTCCTCCACGACCACGTAGAGCATGGCGCCCGCAGCGAAGGCCAGCAGGTAGGGCATGGCGGCGCTCACGAGCGCCGACGCCATGAGCGTGAGCAGCGCCGCGATGGGCTCGACCACGCCGGAGAGCACGCCCATCACGAACGCCTTCCCCTTGCCCATCCCCTCCGCTCGCAGGGAGGTGGAGACGATCGAGCCCTCAGGGAAGTTCTGGATGGCGATGCCCAGCGAGAGCGCCGTAGCGGCCGCGGCGCCGATGCCCGCGCTCCCGTCGAGGAACGCCGCGAGGACCACGCCCACGGCCATGCCCTCCGGGATGTTGTGGATCGTGACCGCGAGCACGAGCTTGGTGGTGCGCCGCAGGCCAGAGCGTGGTCCCTCCTCCTGCCCGTCGAGATGCTCATGCGGGGTGAGCACGTCGATGAGCAGCAGGAATGCCACGCCGACGAGGAAGCCTACGGCGGCCGGCACGAACGCGAACGTACCCAACCCGCTCGACTGCTCGAGGGCGGGCTCCAGCAGGCTCCAGAACGAGGCTGCGACCATCACGCCAGCGGCGAATCCCGTGAGGACTCGCTTGAGCCGCTCGGAGATCTCGTCCTTGAGCAGGAAGACAAGGGCGGAGCCGAGGCTCGTCCCCGCGAAGGGGATAAGCACGTCTGCCAGGACATCCACGTTCATGCGACCTCCTCGGACGCCATGTGCGGTCGCCGTTCGCGGCTGCGGCAACATACGGCCCCTATTCGGCCGGCCCCAGCATGGTAGCGCATGGTGCACGGCACGGATTACACATCGCGAAGCGAGCCCGCACGTGGCGCGTACCGGTCGCGCCCATCCGTCTCGAGTTTCTTTCCCGATGCTGACACGCACGGCAGCGCCGTGTTAAATGCCTCTTGGTAGAAAGGTGCGAACCAACGAACGGAGGCGAACTTCATGCCAGAGATGCCAGATGGCGCGAACGCAACAAGCGCCGCCCGCAAGCCGGCAGACGAAGCAAGCACCGAGTGCGCCCGCGCGCGCAGGGAGATATCCAGGCTGTTCGGCGCATGCGGGCCGCTCATCGCCGCCTTGGGCGACCCGACGCGCCAGGCCATCGTGACCGCGCTTCTGGACGAGGGCGAGCAGGGCCTGCGCGTGGGCCAGCTCACATCCCTCACGAACCTCTCGCGGCCGGCGGTCTCGCACCACCTGCAAGTGCTGCGCGAGGCCGGCGCCGTAACCGTGCGCAAGCGCGGGACGATGAACTTCTACTACATGGACCCTGCATCCGAGGCCTGGCAGGGCTTCTGGAGCCTCTCCGACGCCACCCGCCAGGTGGCGCTCCGGGCGCGGAAGGCAGGCTATCCCGACAACCGAATGGGAGGGAACGAATGAGCATGGGCACGAGCACAGGCACTGGTACGAGTCTGAATACGAGCGCGTTCGCAAGCGACTGGGCGGCAGGAGAGCTGGAGGGGGCCGTGAGGGGCCGCCACGCCGTGCGCCAGTACACCGACGAGCCGATCTCGGCCGAGGACCGAGCGGCACTCGAGCGCGAGGTTGCCATCTGCAACGAGCTCGGCAACCTGCACATGGGCCTCGTGTGGGACGAGCCCGAGGCCTTCGACAGCGCGCTGGCCCACTACGGCAAGTTCACCGGCGTGCGCAACTACCTGGTGGTCGCCGGTGCCCCCGCAAACGACCTCGAGAGGCGCGCCGGATACTGGGGCGAGCGCTTCGTGCTCACCGCGCAGAGGCTTGGCCTCAACACCTGCTGGGTCGCCCTCACCTTCAAGCGCCGCTACGTGCGCGCCCACCTGGCCAAGGGCGACCAGATGGTCCTCGTGGTGGCCTTCGGGCACGGCGCCACGCAGGGCGTGCAGCACAAGAGCAAGCCAGCCGAGGATGTCTGCTCCCCCGCCGACGGCCCGGACTGGTTCCGCAGGGGCGTCGAGTGGGCGCTCCTCGCCCCCACGGCCATCAACCAGCAGAAGTTCCGCATCGAGCTCACGGACGGCACGGCCGGCGCGAAGCCGCAGGTGGCCGTGCGTGACCTGGGAGGCTCCTACAGCAAGGTCGACCAGGGAATCGTGAGCCTTCACTTCGAGCTGGGCGCCGGCACGGACAACTTCGCGTGGGCAAACATCTAAGTCTTATTAGCTCACTAACTCTAAGCGAAATTGACTTAGATTTTCTCGCATGAGGCGAATAAACCAGCCATCCTGGGGAACATATGTATGCGAACCCAAGGAAGCCCAAAGAGAGGGCGTCCACCACACGGAAGGAGTGGTAACGATGGCTGGCATGGTTCCCTATGGCGACTACGACAAGGCACTTCGGAGGGCATGGCCGTTCAGCGCCTTCGACGACTTCTTCGCCCCTCTGGCGGCATTCGATTCGTCTGACGCCTTCAAAATGAACGTGGAGGACGCAGGCGACGCCTACGTGGTGACGGCTGAGCTGCCGGGCGTCAAGAAGGACGAGGTCGACATCGAGCTCAACGAGGGCAGGCTGTCCATCTCGGTGGACAAGAAGGAGTCCGGTGAGGAGAAGGACAAGAACTACCTGCAGAAGGAGACCTCGGAGTGGCAGGCCACCCGTGGCGTCTACCTGAAGGACGCCGCGACCGAGGGGCTCACCGCCAAGATGGACGGCGGCGTGCTCACGGTGAACGTCCCGAAGCTCACGGAGCGCGGCAACGTCACGAAGGTCACGGTCGAGTAGCACCTTGCGCCACGGCCGGAAGGCCTCGAAGCACGAGCGAGGGCCCGTCGCAGCGATGCGGCGGGCCCTTTTGCGTTCGCGACTCACCTGCCGTCCCTGGCGCCTGGCAACTGGCGACGGCGCCGTCACCTCCGACCCCCGAGGACGTCCCGCCGCTTCCCGGGGCGCACTGTCCCAGGGCCTACAATCGTGCCCGATCGCCCATCCGCGCGAGAGGGCGCGGGACGGCCGGCCCCATGGGGAGCAGCGGCCGACCGCCAGGTGCCGGGACGGGCGCAGCCAAGGACAAGGTCGGACATGAGGGGGCAGCATGCGCTATCGCGAGCTGGGATCGACGGGCATCAAGGTGAGCGAGGTCGGGTTCGGCGGCGAGTGGCTCACCGGCACCCCCGGGCAGGCCCGGGAGATGCTCGAGCGAGCGCACGAGCTCGGCGTGAACGTCGTCGACTGCTGGATGTGCGACCCGCACGTCCGCTCGAACCTGGGCTACGGAATCACGCCCCACAAGGACGACTGGGTAATCCAAGGGCAAATCGGCAGCGTCTGGCAGGACGGCCAGTACACGCGCACGCGCGACGTGACGCTCGTGAGGGCGTCCTTCGAGGACGAGCTCGAGCGGCTCGGCGTCGACCACTTCGACCTGGGGATCATCCACTACGTGGACGACGACGAGGACTTCGAGCGCTGCTTCGGCGGCCCGTTCCTCGACTACGTGACCAAGCTCAAGGACGCGGGCACCATCGGCCACATCGGACTCTCCACCCACCGCCCCGAGATCGCGCTGCGCGCCGTGAAGACGGGCATCGTCGAGACGCTGCTGTTCAGCTGCAATCCCGCCTTCGACATCATGCCGGCGTCGGCGCAGCTCGAGGACCTGCTCGCCGAGCCCGAGTCCTACAGCGTGGGCGGCACGGGCATCGACCCGGTGCGCGAGCGGCTCTACGCCACCTGCGAGCGGCGCTGCGTGGGTATCACGGTGATGAAGCCCTTCGCGGGCGGGCGGCTGCTCGACGCGTCGCTCTCGCCGTTCGGCGTAGCGCTCACGCCCAAGCAGTGCATCCACTACGCGCTCACGCGGCCGGCCGTGGCCTCGGTGCTCGCCGGCTACGCCACGGTCGGGCAGCTGGAAGAGGCCGTCTCCTACGAGGACGCCACCACCGATGAGCTCGACTACGCCTCCGTGCTCGCCGGAGCGCCGGCTCACGGCTATGCCGGGCAGTGCACCTACTGCGGCCATTGCGCGCCGTGCACCATGGGCATCGAGATCAACATGGTGAACAAGCTCGCGGACCTCGCGCGCATGCAGGACGAGGTGCCCGACTCGGTGCGCGGCCACTACGAGGCGCTCAAGGTGCATGCCGACGCGTGCGTGCACTGCCACGCCTGCGAGCCGCGCTGCCCCTTCGGCGTCCCCATCGCCGAGCGCATGGACGAGGCGGCCGAGCTCTTCGCCTAGCGCTCCCCTCCCGACCGGCGCCCTCGGCCCGACGGGCTCGCCCGCATCGGCGCAGCCGGCATAGAATCAGGCTTGTCGGTGCGCATGCGCCCAGGGCGTATGCGCCATCGTTGACGCACGCATGCTCTCGGCCCCGCGCGCTCGCGGGGCCCAGCCGTTCGGGGGGTCGCATGGACACAGGGGCAACAAGGGTCACGGTAGCCGCGGACGTGCTTCCGGTCTTCAACTACTCGAACATCCAGGCGCTGCAGCACCCGATGCGCGGCCTCAGCATCACGAACGACACCG
>CADBMC010000103.1 GCA_902795635.1 uncultured Coriobacteriaceae bacterium
AGCCATCAAATGGCGGGATGTGCGGGACTTGAACCCGCGACCTCCGACGTGACAGGCCGGCGCTCTAACCAGCTGAGCTAACACCCCAAGCAAGTCGTGCGGAAAGCATTGTATACGAGCGACAGCGACGCTGTCTAGCTCACACGGGAATTTTTATTCCCGGTTCCCGATGACGGCCGTCCGAGGCGTCCGGGAGCCGCCTAGGAGACCTGGAGGGTCGTCGTCTGCCCGTCCACGTCCGTGCAGGTGATGACGCCGGAATCGTAGGTGGCGGAGGCGAGCTGCGACGTGCCGCCCACCGGGTTGCCGTCGGAGTCCGCGTACTGCGTGGGGATCGAGCCGTCGCCGATCGTGTAGCACATCACGTCCCAGCCGGAGCTCAGGTTCTCGGGCACGTAGAAGACCCCGTTCGCGAAGATGAGCGCCACGGGCGTGCCGCTCAGCTGCATGAGGACCGTGGGCGAGCCTCCGTCGGAGGTGCGCACGAGGGCCACGGTGCCATCGTCCTGCGTGGCGAGCGAGTAGGAATAGCCGCCGTAGTCGAACGCGTCGTCCGTGGCGACCTGCGTCTCGGACACCAGCTCCGTCGTGGCCGGCCGCTCGTCCTGCGTACCGGAGAACAGGCCGCGGAACACGAAGACGAGGCCCACGAGCACGAGCGCGATGAGGATGACGATCACGGCGATGCGGCCGGCCCCCGGGCCCTGGCTGGAGCTATGCCTCACCTCGGGGCGGTTGCGCCCGGAGAGGCGCTTGGAGCCCCTGCCCTGCTCGAGGTAGCTGTCGCGCGCCGCCCCCGCGGCCTCGGCGGCGGTGTCGCGCGTGGTGACGACGGCCCCATGGCCGGCGGAGATGGTGTCGAAGGAGGAGTCGGACCCCACGGGGACCGCACGAGGGGCGCGCGCGTCGTAGGGCGACGCTTCCGCGCCGTCATCGTCGATGCTCGGGATCGAGCTCGTCGCATACGATGCGGCGCCTGCCGCATCGTGGCGGCCATAGGCCTCGCGAGGCTCGCCATAGGCGTCGTCGCCAGAATCCTCGGAGTCCCAGCTGAAGTGGGCGGAGGCGCCAGGGGCAGCGAAGTGCGATCCGGCGCGCCTGCGCCTGGGAGCGTTCGTCTCTGCCATGTCTGCCTCGCTTCCGCCGTGGGCATGCGCCCCCTGCCAGACCATCGCTGGCTCGAGAGTCAATTGAACACCATTCCGGCATGCATGTCTCGTGGCGCTCTGACATGGCATGCGCATGCCGCCGCCTCACACGGAAGCCGTGTGCTCAGGGGCATGCGGCAGAGGGCGGGCTAGAGCGTGCGTCGGGCCTCGATGGCACGGCCGAGGGTCACCTCGTCGGCGAACTCGAGGTCCCCTCCCACGGGCAGGCCGCTTGCCAGACGGCTCACCGAGATGCCGAGCGGCTTGATGGTGCGCGACAGGTAGGTGGCGGTGGTCTCGCCCTCCACGTCCGGGTTCGTGGCGAGGATGACCTCGCTCACCTGGCCGTCCGCAAGGCGCTGCAGCAGCTCGCGCACGTGGAGCTGCTCGGGGCCGATCTTGTCCATGGGCGATATGACTCCGCCGAGCACGTGGTAGAGGCCGTGGTAGGTGCCGGTGCGCTCGATGGCCGTGACGTCGCGCGGCTCCGAGACGACGCAGATCGTGGCCTGGTCGCGCGTCGGGTCCTCGCAGATGTCGCAGCGCTCGCGCGTCGCGTAGTTGAAGCAGACCGGGCAGAAGTGCACCAGGCTCTTCACGTCGAGGATGGCCTGTGCGAGCCGGCGCGCCTCTTCGACGTCGGCGCCCAGGATGTGATACGCGATGCGCTGCGCGGACTTGGGGCCGATGCCTGGAAGGCGTCCGAGCTCGTCCAGGAGGCGCTGCAGCGCGCGCCCGTCGTAGTTCTCGTCCATGCCGGCCTTACATCATCCCAGGGATGCCGAGGCCGCCGGTGACTGCGCCCATCTGCTTGTTGGCGGCGTCCTGCGCGCTCTCGAGGACGTCGTTGACGGCGGTGAGGACCAGGTCCTGGAGCATCTCGACGTCGTCGGGGTCGACCGCCTCGGGGTCGATGGTGATGGAGGTGAGCTTCATGTCGGCCGTGGCGGTGACCTTCACCATGCCGCCTCCCACGCTCGAGGAGACCTCGATGTCCTTGAGGCCGTCCTGCACCTCGGCAAGCTGCTCCTGCATCTTCCGGGCTTGCTTCATGACCTGCTGCATGTTCATACCGCCCATGTTGCCCATGCCGCGCTGTGCCATCTCGCACGCTCCTGTCTGCGCCGCCGGCGCTAGTCGTCCTCGTCGGAATCGTCGTCGTCCTCGAAGTCGTCGATGCCGTCGACGACCCCCTCGATGTCGCAACCCGAATCGTCCGCCGCCGAGCCCGTCTCGTCAACATCCGCGGCCTCGTCCTCGGCGTCGGCCGCATCGGCGTCGGACGCCCCCTCCACGCTGACCGAGACGCCCGGGCCGAACACGTCCTCGAGCAGCGCCGCGAGCGACTCCGGGATGTCAGGCTCCGGCTCGGCCGGCGCGTCGTCCGCGGGCTCCTCGGGCACGGGGCCGGGTGCCGGCGCTGGCTGCGGTGCCGGCTGCGGCGTTGGCTGCGGTCGTGGCGTAGACGCTGGCTGCGGCTGCGGCACGGGCTGGCGCACAGGCTGCGGGGCCGGAGCCGGGTCGGGCGGGACTTCGAACGGGATGTCCACGGGAGGCAGGTCCTCCTCGAAGGGGACGTCCGAATCGTCGTAGGGAACGGGACCCTCGTCGGGCATCGGAGGCTGGGCGGGCGCCTGCCACGGCTCCGGCGCAGGAGCATGAGCGGGAACCGGCTGAGGGGCAGGCGCAGGCCGCGGTGCCGGGGCCGGCATGGGAGCCGGACTCGGCGTCGGCTGCGGAGACGGCGCGGGCCGCGTCGCAGGAGCCGACGGCTGCGCGTGGGCGTCGCCCTCCACGAACCTAAGGCGGCGCTTGCCGAACACCTGGCCCGCCGCCGCCTCGGCGGCAGACCTCACGTCGTCACGCGCGAGCATGCCCATGGCGAACCGTGAGTTCCTCGGCAGCGTCACTACGATGACGTTGCCGTCGTCCGAAGTAGCCACCGCGTTGAGCAGAAGCGACGCATACCACGGCGAGTCGCTGGTCAGGCGGTCGACGACCTCCCGCCACCCGCGCTGGAGGGCGGCCGCCCCCTTCGCGGCAGAAGGTGCCGCGGCGCGCGGGGCGAGCGCGGGCTGGGGCATCGGCGCTGGCTGCGGGGCCGACGCAGGAATCGACGCGGCCTGCGGCGCGGGCTCCGGCTTCGGCTGATGCGCGGGCCTCTGCTGAGGTGCAGGCGTCGGCGCTGGCTGGGGCGTCGGCGCCGGTTGGGGCACGGGCCGCGGCTCCGGCGCAGGTGCCGGCGCGGGCTCCGGTGCGGGCATCGGCTTCGAGGCCGGCGCGGGGGCAGGCACCACGGGCGTCGCCGGCGCGGCTGCGGGCACGGCGGCCGAAGCGGCAACGGGCGCGACCGGCTGCACGGACGCCCCTCCCGCCAAGGCGCGCTCGAGCGCATCCACTCGCTCGGCCAGGGACTCGAGCGTGAGGTCCGACTGCGGCCGGGCCGCACGCGTGAAGGCTATCTCCAGCACGAGCCGCTGGTTGGGCGCGGTCCCCATCTGGGTCGCCGCGTCGCCCAGGATGTCGAGGACGCGCGCGATGCGGTCGGGCGAACCGAACGCCTCCGCCTCGGCACGGAGCGCCTCGAGCGCCTCGCCCGTCGCGGACACCAGGCCCTCCTTCGCGCCGGCCACGGCCACCACGTACACGTCGCGCATGCGCGCGGCGAGCTCGCGCGTGAGCTGCAGCAGGTCGCGGCCTTCGTTCACTGCCTGCGACACCTGCGAGAAGAGCGTCGCCACGTCGCGCCGCGCGAGCGCGCCCACGACCTCGCCCAAGGCAGAGGACGATGCCTCGCCCAGAAGGTCGCGCGCGGCGTCTGCCGAGATGCGCCCGTCGCCGAAGACGGAGAGCTGCTCGAGGGTGGTGAGGGCGTCGCGCATGCCACCCTGCGCATGCTGCGCCACGATCGCGATGGCGTCGGGGTCGTAGGTGAAGCCCTCCTGCTCGCATACGTATTCCAGGCGCGAGGAGATCTCGTCCTCCGAGAGCGAGTGGAAGTCGAAGCGCTGCACGCGAGAGAGCACCGTGTTCGGGATCCTCTGCGGGTCGGTCGTGCAGAGGATGAACACGACGTGCTCGGGAGGCTCCTCGATCGTCTTCAGCAGCGCACCGAAGGCCGCCTGGGAGAGCATGTGGACCTCGTCGATGATGTATATCTTGCACCGCCCGAGCACGGGGGCGTAGTCCACGCGGGTGATGATCTCGTCGCGCACGTTGTCCACGCCCGTGCGGCTCGCGGCGTCCAGCTCGTACACGTCGGGGTGCGAGCCCTCCGCCACGAGGCGGCACTGCTCGCACGTGCCGTCGGGAAGCGCGCCCGGGCCGCTCTCGCACAGAAGCGCCTTGGCCATGATGCGCGCCATGGTGGTCTTGCCGGTGCCGCGCGGACCGCAGAACAGGTAGGCGTGCGAGGTCCTGCCCTCGAGGACGGCGCGCTCGAGCGTGCCCACGACGTGCGCCTGGCCCACGACGTCCGCGAACGTCTGGGGGCGGTACTTCCTGTAGAGAGATTCCATGGGGCCTCCGATGAGCCGAGCCTTGCCAGCCGAGGCAGACTTCGAGTATACCCGCGCCCCATCCCGCCCGGCCACGCCGGCGGCGTGCTCGCTACTCGGCGTTCTCCTCGGGCTCGGCCGCGGCCTTGCCCTTCTTGATGCGGTTGCGCACGAGCCCCGCCACGGTGGGCACCAGGCTCACGACGACGATGGCCACGATGAGCAGCTCGAAGTGCTTCTGGACGAAGGGGATGCCCCCGAAGAAGTACCCGAGCAGCACGAACATGGTGGACCACGTGAGGCCGCCCAGCACGTTGAAGGCAACGAAATGGCTCCAGTGCATGCCGCCCATGCCCGCCAGGAACGGCACGAAGGTGCGGATGAACGGGAAGAAGCGGCCGAGGAAGATGGCGAGCCGGCCCCACTTGTCCAGGAACCTCTCGCTCTTCTCGATGCGCTCGGGCGTCATTGCCTTGACCTTGCCGCTCTTCACGATCCTCTGGCCGAAGAAGTGCCCGATCATGAAGTTGGACTGGTCGCCCAGGATGGCCGCCGCCCAGACCACCGGCAGGAGGATCCGGATGTCGAAGCCCCCGCCCTGCGCGAAGAAGCCCGCCGCGAACAGCAGCGAGTCGCCCGGCAGGAACGGGAAGAAGACCACGCCCGTCTCGATGAAAACGATGAGGAAGACGAAGCCATAGGCGGCGAGCGGCCCCATGGCGATCCAGCCGGCTATGGCGCCGCGCGGGTCGCGCAGCAGCCCTGCGATGAAGTTCACGAATCCCATTGGGCCCCCGAGTCGTCGGCGCACGCCTCGCCGCACGTCCCGGCGCAGGCGCGCCGCACGGCCAGATGCACGGCCTCGCGGCACTACGAAGAAGGAAGTGCGTTCGATGGGATCGGACGCTCGCCAGAGGCCCCTTATGGCTGCTGCCTCCCGGCCCTGACCAGGTTCGAGGTGTTGCGCCGTCCGAACCCATCGAACGCACTCGGTACAGCGCAGTATAGCATGGGGCCTCGAGGGCCCCATGCCTGCTGCCGCCTATGCACATTCTCCGCACGCCGCCGCAGGGCCGCGCCCGTGGGCCGGTAGCTGCGGGGCCCGATGCGACGCAGCTAGCGCATCGTCACCGTGGTGCGATAGCCGCCAGGAGCGCACGCGTTCTCGAAGGCCGCCTGGATCTCGTCGAGCGGATAGGCCTTGTCCACCAGCGGGGCGACGTTCACGAGGCCGCCGTCGAGCAGGCGGCACGCCTCCTTGAAGTCCACGTACTCGCCGCCGAAGGTGCCGAGCAAGCTCATCTTGCCGTAGTGGATCCTGTTGGAGTCAACGCCCAGCTCGGGCGCCGGGTAGCCGGCCGCGAACAGCAGGACCTTGCCCTCCGTCTTCTTGAGCATGTCGAAGGCCTGCTTGTTAGCCACGGTGAGGCCCACGGCCACGATGACCACGTCGGCGCCTCGCCCGTCGGTCCTGGCCTTGACCTCCTCGACGGGGTCGAGCGTGCCGGAGTCGATGGTCTCGAGCCCGAGGCCCTCCGCCACGGCGCGCTTGTCGGCCATGGGCTCGCTCACAATCACGCGGGCGCCGCTGCGGCGCGCCACCTGCGCGTTGAGGTTGCCCATGGTGCCGCCGCCAACCACGACCACCGTGTCGGTGTCCTTGAGGTCGAGCCTGCGGATGCCGCTCACCACGGTGGACAGCGGCTCGAGGAAGCCCGCCTCGGGGGCGGGGATGCGGTTCTTGAAGACGTGCAGGTTCTCGACGGACTGCACGAGGTACTCGGCGCAGCCCACATAGCGGCCGTAGAGCCCGTCGGGCCACTGGTCGTCGTAGGCGCGGATGCCGGGGGCGCCGAACTGATGCCCCTCGAGCGCCTCGGGCGAGTACGGGTCGAAGGTGTAGGAACCGGCCACGAAGTCGCCGACCTTGAGGTTGCGCACCTCGTCGCCCACCTGGATCACCTCGCCGGCCCACTCGTGGCCGAACGTCATGGGGAGCTTCTTGGTGCTGGCGCGGGCCCCGGAGAAGACGCCGTACTCCGAGGTGCAGAGGTTGCAGGCCTCCACCTTGATGAGCGCGTCGTGCGTGCCCAGCTCGGGCACGTCGCGCTCGGCGACGCGCGCGTCCTTCACCCCATAGATGACGGCAGTGCGGGACTTCCCCACGATCGGCCTCATGTCCGCCCCTTTCCGCGAGCGCCTTGCGCCCGCTCCTACGTTATTTCGTCGCGAAAACTGTATTGCTTTTGACTCGAAAGCACAATAGACAATTCGCTTCCCATATACTTATGAGACGAAATCACTACGCAAGCCGAGCATCGGCTGCGGCAGAGGCAGGCGAAGGCGATGCGCAGGCGGCGCGGAAGGCGCCGCCTCGCGGCGAGGAGGGCCCATGGAGGAGCGGCGACGTGCCATAGTCCAGCTGGTGGACGAGCTCGGCAGCGTGACCCTGGCGCAGCTCCGCGAGAGGTTCCCGGACGTGAGCGACGTGACGCTCCGCTCCGACCTCAAGGCGCTCGACCGCGAGCGGTGCCTCGTCCGCACCTACGGCGGGGCGCGCTCCGCCTCGTGGCTCGTGGGCTCCGACGGCATGCTCGACGAGCGGCGCTCCCGCAACGTGGGTGCCAAGCGGGCCGTGGCAGAGAAGGCCGCCGGCCTCGTGAGGCCCAACACCACCATATACATAGACTCCGGGTCCACCGCCACGGCGCTCGCCGCCGCGCTGCCCGACATCGAGGCGCTGGTGGTCACCTCCTCGCTGCCCTGCGCCAACGAGCTCGCGCGCAAGGCCCGCGTGCGCTGCATCGTCCCCGGCGGCAGGCTCAACCCGCGCAGCATGTGCCTGGCAGGCGCCGCCACGGTGCGCGCGCTCGAGGGCCTCTCATTCGACCAGGCCTTCCTCGCCGTGGGCGGCATCGACGAGGACGGCAGCCTCACCTGCGGCTCGGACGAGGACGCCGCCGTGAAGCGCACCTTCGTGGAGCGCGCCGAGCAGGTCGTGGTGCTGGCCGACTCCTCGAAGTTCGGGCTGCGGCGCCCCTTCGCCGTCTGCGGGCTCGACGACGTGGACGTGCTCGTCTGCGACGACGCCCCCGACGAGCTCGCTCGCGCCTGCGCGGCACACGACGTCGAGCTCGTCTAGCACGCCGCGGCGCGGCAAGGGTAGGATAGGGGGACGAGAGATCGCGGGCCGTGGCGCCCGCCGCATCTGACACGGACATCTGACAAGGAGCTTCCATGGCGAAGGCAACCCCCGCCGGCGAGACCCCCCGCTTCTCGGGGAACTACACGCTCGATTCCATGGCCATCGACAGCGCCGCCGACGCCATGGACAGCGACCGCACGCGCACCGTCCTGCTCGGCATCACCATCGCGTCGCTCGCGGCCATGATCGTGGTGCTCATCCAGCAGCCGCCCAACTACTGGCTGTGGGTGGCGGCCTGCTTCATCGTCTCCATGGCGGGCGGCGTCGCCTCCAACGAGACCCACCGCATCCAGCTGCGCCGCCTCGCGGCGGGCGGGCTCATCATCCCACACTCCATCCCCGACCCGTCGGTCTTCAAGTGCCACTTCGAGGTGTTCCCCGACCGCATCCACATGGTGGGCCCCGGCTCGTCCGACACCACCTACCAGATCGCCGACATCAAGAAGTTCTGGTGCGACGAGGACGCCATCGTCCTGCGCTTCGCGAACAAGGAGTACCTCGTCATCCCGCGCACCTCGATGTCGAACAGCCGCTACCTCAACCTGATCGACATGCTCGACAAGGCGACGAAGTAGCCATGTCCCAGGACCTCGTCCGCTTCTCGGCGACCATCCCCGAGGACCTCCTCTCCCGCTTCGACGAGTACGCGGCGAGGCGCGGCATGGGGGCGAACCGCTCCGAGGCCATTCGCGACCTCATGCGCGAGAAGCTCGTGGCCGAGGCCATGCTCTCGCCCCGCGAGCCGGTCGTGGGCTCGATCACCATGGTCTATGACCACCACGCCCCCGAGCTCGCGTCCACCATCGAGGACATCGAGCACGAGCACGCGGACCTCATCCTGAGCTCCATGCACGTCCATCTGGACCACGACACCTGCCTCGAGCTCATCGCCGTGCACGGCTGCGGGATGCAGGTGCTCAAGATGCGCGACAAGCTGCTGGGGCTGCGCGGGGTGAAGTACGGCGCGCTCTCGTGCGCCGCCCCCGACAGCCAGGTGAGAAACGGCTGAGGTCCCCATGAAGAGGGTCCTCATGATCGCCACGGGCGGCACCATCGCCTCCACGGCGGAGGGCCGCGGCCTGGCGCCCACCCTCACGGGAGAGCAGCTCGCGGCGGCCGTCCCCGAGGCGGCGAAGCTCTGCGAGCTGGACGTCGTGCAGCCCATGAACATCGACAGCACGAACATGCGGCCGCGCGACTGGCTGCGCATCGCGGCCACGATCGAGGATGCCTACGACGGCTACGACGCCTTCGTGGTGCTCCACGGCACCGACACCATGGCCTACACGGCCGCCGCGCTGAGCTACCTCGTGCAGGGCTCGCCCAAGCCCATCGTGCTCACCGGCTCGCAGCAGCCCATGGGCCATCCCTTCACCGACGCGCGCCTCAACCTCTACCAGGCGCTCCTCTACGCCTGCGACGACGCGTCCTCCGACGTGTGCATCGTGTTCGGGGGCTTCGCCATCTGCGGCACGCGCGCCCACAAGCGCCGCACCATGAGCTTCGACGCGTTCGCGAGCGTGAACCATCCCGTGCTCGCCGCCATCCGGGGCAGCCGCATCGTGCGCATGACGAGCCCCGCGCCGGCTCGCCCGGATGCGCGGCCCGCGTTCTTCGGCGAGCTCGACGAGCGCGTCGTGGTGGTCAAGCTCACGCCTGCGCTCAGCCCCTCCATCCTCGGGCTGCTCGCGCCGGACTACGACGCCGTGGTTCTCGAGACCTTCGGCATGGGAGGCATACCGGAGCACGCTGACGCCTCCTTCGAGGCCGCGATCAGGGAGTGGGTGGGCTCCGGCCGGACCGTCGTCATCACCACCCAGGTGGACGAGGAGGGCATCGACCTGGGCGTCTACGAGGTGGGGCGGGCCTACCGCGACATGGGCGGCGTGCTCGCCGGAGGCGACATGACCACCGAAGCGCTCGTGGCCAAGACGATGTGGGCGCTCGCCCAGACCCATGGGCAGGCGCGCCTCAGGGACCTGTTCGAGCGCCCGGTCAACCACGACCGAACCATTTAGCCAGCTTCCGCGGACGGAGGCCGAGACCCCCGCCCGCGGAGCCGTCGGGGCTAGCGGCGATGCTCGCGGTAGTAGGCGAGCAGAGCGCGAGTGGACTCGTCCTGCTCGGCCATCGCGTCGTCGTCGTGGAAGGCAGGGGCGATCTGCTTGGCGAGCTGCTTGCCCAGCTCGACACCCCACTGGTCGAAGGAGTCGATGCCCCACACCACGCCCTCGACGAAGGTGATGTGCTCGTAGATGGCCACGAGCTGGCCCAGCGTGTAGGGCGTGAGCGCATCGCCGAAGATGGAGGTCGTCGGCTTGTTGCCCTCGAACACGCGGGCGCTCACGAGGCGCTCGGGCGTGCCCTCGGCGCGCACCTCGTCGGCCGTCTTGCCGAAGGCCAGGGCCTTCGTCTGCGCCAGGAAGTTCGGGAGGAAGGGCTCGTGGACGTCCTGGTCGCCGTCCTTGGTGGGGTGCGGCGTGTTGGCGAAGGCGATGAAGTCGGCCGGCACCATGCGCGTGCCCTGGTGGATGAGCTGGTAGAAGGCATGCTGGCCGTTCGTGCCCGGCTCGCCCCAGAAGATCTCGCCGGTGTCGCAGGTCACAGGCGAGCCGTCCCAGCGCACCGACTTTCCGTTGGACTCCATGGTGAGCTGCTGCAGGTAGGCCGGGAAGCGGTGCAGGTACTGGTCGTAGGGAAGCACGGCATGCGTCTCGGCGTGGAAGAAGTTCGAGTACCAGACGTTGATCATGCCCATGAGCACGATGGCATTGCTCTCGAGCGGGGTCTCGCAGAAGTACTCGTCGATGCTGCGGAAGCCGGCGAGCAGCTCCTCGAAGCGGTCGGGCCCGAGCGTCACGGCCAGCACGGTGCCCACGGCGGAGTCGACCGAGTAGCGGCCGCCGACCCAGTTCCAGAAGCCGAAGGCGTTGGCGGGGTCGATGCCGAACTCCTCGACGCGGTCGAGCGCCGTGGACACGGCCACGAAGTGGCGCTTGATGGCCTCGGCGCACGAGGCCTCCGAGCCGTCGATGGCGCCGCACCTCTGCAGCGACTCGAGCAGCCAGGCCTTTGCCTCGCGGGCGTTCGTGAGGGTCTCGAGCGTCGTGAACGTCTTGGACGCGACGATGAACAGGGTCGTCTCCGGGTCGAGCCCGAAGACCTTCTCGGCAATGTCGTTGGGGTCGATGTTGGAGACGAGACGGGCCTCGATGCCGGCGTCCGCGTAGGGCTTGAGCGCCTCGTAGACCATGACCGGGCCGAGGTCGGAGCCGCCGATGCCGATGTTGACGACGGTCTTGATGCGCTTGCCGGTGACGCCGGTCCACCTGCCGGAGCGGACGTCGTTGGCGAAGGCGTAGATGCGGTCGAGCGTCTCGCGCACGTCCTTCACGCAGTCCTGGTCGCCGTCGAATACGGTGCCGGCGTCGGTGGCGGGCTTGCGCAGCGCGGTGTGGAGCACGGCGCGGTCCTCGGAGGTGTTGATGTGCGCGCCGCTCATCATGAGGTCGCGGTGGCCCTCCACGTCGCACTCGCGCGCGAGCTCCACGAGCAGGCGGATCGTCTCGTCGTCGACGAGGTTCTTGGAGAGGTCCACGTACAGGCCGCGGACGTCGAAGGAGATCTTCTCGACGCGCTTCGGGTCCTCCGCGAACCAGCGCTTGAGCGAGATGCCCTGCTCACGCAGATCCGCCAGATGCTTCTCCAGCGCAGGCCAGGCCTTGGTCTTCGTGGGATCGACTGGTGCAGGGATGGTTGCCATGTTCGTCTCCTCCTCTGCGGGCCCGCCCGGCGGGCCCTTGCCTTCCGGCGAGGGGCTCATGCGGCCCGTCTCGCCTTCCCGGGCTCTTCCTCAGATGCAATCGTACGACTGGCGGGGCCGAGTTTCAGTATGGCTCGCCGAGAGGCGGGATCTGCTTCAGGCGCGCCCACATGAGCTGCTTCTCGCGCGGCGAGGCAAGCGACGCCGCGAACCCGCCGAGCGCAATGACGCGCATCCCCAGCACCTGGGCCACCTCGCCGTCCGCGAGCATCGCCTGCCCTAGGGAGGGAAGACGCACGAGCTCCTCGGCGAACGCCTGCCTCATGAGGTCTGCCGCGACGTCGTCCAGGGCCACGAGCGTGTCGGGGTCCAGGCAGCACACGGCCTCGCGCGCGAGCCCCGGCGCGAGCGGCGTGCCATCGGGGCCGAGGGCGGAGAGCGACGCCCAGTCCTCCGGGGCATAGCCCAGCCTCTCGAAGGCGCTCGCAAGCGCACGCCCGTCGGGCCCGGAGAGAAGCGCTGCCCCCGCGGCCTCCTCCTCGGAGAGCTCGCCCTTCACCAGCAGGAGCGATGAGAACGCGTTGCCTGCGGTCTCGACCCCTCGCTCCTTGAGCGAGGCGAGCTCGAAGGACGCCTTCGCCACATAGGCGTCGCGCCTCTGGCCCCGCGTCGCTGCCACCTGGCACCCCTCCCCTCGCCCGCAACGCATGCGGGCCTGTGGGTATAAGCATGCCAGAAATCGAAGCCGCCGGCCCGACGCCGGCCGAGGAAAGGCACAGCCATGGCAACCAAGCCCGTCACCAAGGAAACCTTCGACCAGGCGGTCTCTGGCCCCAAGCCCACGCTCGTGGACTTCTGGGCCACGTGGTGCGGCCCCTGCAGGGCGCTCGGCCCCGTCGTTGAGGAGGTCTCCGACGAGATGGCCGACAGGATCGACGTCTACAAGTGCGACGTCGACGAGCAGGAGGAGCTCGCCACCCGCTTCCACATCGTCTCCATTCCCACGCTCATCCTCTTCAAGGACGGCGAGCCGGTCCACACGATGGTGGGCGCCATGCCGAAGGCGTCGCTCGTCCAGGAGATCGAGGCGAACATCTAGGCTGCGCCCGGCGATAGGCCGGGCAGAGAGGACCACATGGCACGGGAGCACAGGGGGCAGGGTCGCAGCCTTTCGCTCGGCCAGCGCATATGGTGGACGCTCAGGCGGGCGTTCGTGCCCATCGTCGTGCTCCTGAGCGTCATCGCCTTCCTGGTGATCATGCGCCATGTGCAGGGCAGGTTCGTGGCCCGCTTCGACAGGGCCGCGTACCTGTTCTTCGTCATCAAGCTCAGAAGGCCGCTGCTCACCCTCGTGATGGAGGGCTTCTCCGACCTCGCCTCGCCCGTGGTGCTCGCCGCGATGCTGCTGATCATCATCGCGTTCGCGCCGGGCAGGCGGCCGGGGACCTGCGCCACCGTGAACCTGGTGGGCATCGTCGCTCTGAACCAGCTGCTCAAGAGCATCGTCCAGAGGCCCAGGCCCGACGGCTACCAGCTCATCGTGGAGACGGGCTACAGCTTCCCCTCGGGCCACTCGATGGTGTCCATGGCGTTCTACGGCCTGCTCGTGTGGATGGTCCTGCACTACGTGAGGGACCGCAGGAAGCGCCATGCCCTGGCGGCGGCTTTTGTCGTCCTCATCGCCCTCGTGGGCATAAGCCGCATCTACCTCGGCGTCCACTACGCCTCGGACGTGGTTGCCGGGTTCCTGGTGTCCATGGCCTGGCTTGGGGCATACACCGCGACCATCGCGCCCGCCCTCATGCGCGCCGTGCCCAACGGGCCCTCCGAGCTCTACGACGACGAGAACTGGGGCGACGACTGGTCCTCCGACTGATCCTGCCGGCAGTCTGGGTGCGCCCTCCCGAGCACGCGGGCGCGTGCCTAGCGCCAGATGCCGCGGCCGTGGCGCCTGGGCTTGGGGAGCTCCTCGATGGAGGCATCCAAAACGGCGCCGTCCTGCACGATGATGCGCCCGAAGGTAGGGCCCTGCGAGGTGCGCGGGTAGGTCGTGCTCCCAGGGTTCATGAGGAGCACGCCGTCGTCGGTGGCCTCGATGAAGGGACGATGCGTGTGCCCGCATATGCCCACGTCCACCCCGTCGAGCCGCAGCCGCTCGCGGTAGTGGCAGATCTCCCACACGAGCCCGAACAGCGTTATGCGCACGTTGTCCGTGAAGCTGCGGACGCCCTTGCCCAGCCGGTCCTTGTACTCGTACGACCAGTCGTTGTTCCCGAGCGCCATGAAGGTGGGGGCTATCTCGTTCAGCGTGTCGTAGTCCAGCGGTGAGCAGAGGTCGCCTGCATGCAGGATCGCGTCGGCCCCGTCCAGGCTCTCGAGGAGCTCATGCGAGAGCCGACCATGCGTGTCGCTCACGACATCGACGCGTCTTATCTCCCGCGTCGCAGCTCGCAAGGCCTCGTCGGCCTGTTCCCTTCGCTCCATGTTGTCGCCGCTTGCCTGGGGCTATATGCCAAGCGCTCGCTTGAGGGGCACCACACGACGCCGCGAGACCGAGATCTTCTTGCCCTCGATGCCCTGGATGCCCAGGCACATGACGCCGCCCGACGCGCCGTCCACGTCCTCCACGTACTTGAGGTTCACGATGTAGGAGCGGTGCACGCGGAAGAAGCCATGCGGGCTGAGCTTGTTCTCCAGCTGGGCGAGCGAGATGGTGGAGAGGTAGCGGGTGGTGTCGGTGTAGATGCAGGAGTAGTCGTCCCGTGCCTCGATGTAGCGGATCTGGTCGATGGGAACGAGCACCTTGTGGCCGCTCTTCTCCACCGGGATGCGCTCCGTCGTGGCCTTCGCCGGCACGGTGTGCTTGATCTCGGCCTGCACCTTGTCGAGCGCCTGGTTGAGGCGGTCCTCCTCAACGGGCTTCATGAGGTAGTCCACGGCATCCACGTTGAAGGCGTCGAGGGCATACTCGCTGTAGGCGGTGACGAACACGACCTGCGGCGGGTTCTTGATCTTGCGCATCCCCTCGGCCAGCTGCATGCCGGACGTCTTCGGCATCGAGATGTCGAGGAACATGACGTCGGGACGGCCTTCCCTCATGCGCTCGACCGCCTCGCGAGCGCTCGACGCCTCG
>CADBMC010000104.1 GCA_902795635.1 uncultured Coriobacteriaceae bacterium
AGCCGCTTCAGACGGTGCGCTGGTCTCCCTCGGCAACCAACAAGCAGCCGTGGCGCCTTGTTGTCGATGGCAACAGGGTTCACTTCTACGAGCACAAGACCAAGGGCTATGCGCGGGAATCGACCGGCGACATCCAGAAGGTTGATATGGGCATTGCGGCGTGCCACTTCCAGATTGCTGCCCAGGATGCCGGGCTAGAGGGGACGTTCACCAAGTCAAATCCGGGAATTGAGGCACCCGAAGCCACCGACTACGTGACCACGTTCGCTATTTCAAACGACTTTCTGCGTGGCTAGTGGCTACAGCGTAAGGGTGCTGCCCTGAATATGCGGTTGACTGCCTTTTTCGGGGGTTCCGCTTAGTATTACCTTGCAGGTGCCATTTCCCTACCTGCGGCTCCGCAAATAGTTAACGCCCTCGTACTCGGCGATTCGCCCAAAATGGGCCGTCAACCGCAAATTTTGGGCGGGGGCGTCGCGATTCGGGGAGGAACGCGGGGTCGGAAGGGGAGCGGCGCTCCGCCTCGGCCTCAGAGCACGACCGCAAGCATGATGCACAGCTGCGAGATGGCGTTCACCGCCTGCTCCCGCCAGTTGGCCCTCGCGTCGCGGCCGTCCAGGCTGCGGGCGAACCGGCCCATGAGGGCCAGCCCCACAAGCCCTGCGACGAGGAGCGGCAGCGAGGGCATGGCCGCCACGTGGGCCAGGACAGAGGCGGGCGACCACTCGGCGCGGTCGACCACGAGCGAGGCGAGCGCAAGCGCAAAGCCCACGGGCATGAGGTAGCGCAGCTGCCGGTTGAGGAAACGCACGTCCCTTCTCGCCAACGCCAGCACGAGCTTCCAGCACACCTTGAGCGCGCCGGCAAGCACGACCAGCGCAACGCCAACACGGAACAGCGCGCTGTCAAACCGCATCGCCAGGACGTCAGCCCCCACGCAGAAGAACGTCACGGGCAGGCAGTCCATGAGGGCCATCGAGAGCGTGAAGCCTTCCGGGATGGAATCGCTCTGTTCGGCTCCGCGGAAACTCATGCGACCAGCCACGTGTGCTCCTTCACGGAATAGAGGGGGATGAACGGAATCATGATCGGCGTCGTGGACTTGTACCTCTGGTATTCCGGGTTGTCTCCGTAGTTCTTGTCCTGACGAATCTCCAGGCGGCGCGCCCCGCCGAACATCACGTAGATGATGCCCAGGTAGCCGAGGAGGGCACAGATCCATTGGACCGCGTCGGTGTACACGGAGAGCCCGGAGACAAAGACGCCGGTCCAGAACACCATCTCGCCAAAGTAGTTGGGGCATCTCACCAGGCGGAAGAGGCCGGAGTCTACAAAGCGCCGGGGGTCAGCCCTCTTCGCCCGGTTCTTCTGCAGGTCGGCCGTAGTCTCGAGGGCGAGCCCCGTCACCGAGATCGCCAGGCCAACCAGGCAGAGGACGTCGGTTCCGCCGGCGCCCGCCAGGCGGAACAGGACGGGCGACGTCTGCAGCGCGTAGAGCAGCGAGGCGGAGACCCAGATTCCCACCTTGCCCACGAAGGGGACGCTCTCGTTGGACTTTACCTCGCCCCTCATCCGCCTGTTATAGGCGGTCTTCGATTCGCGGTAGAGAAGGTATCCAGCAAGCCGGCATCCGTAGGCGACGAACAGGGCGCACTGGAGCGCGGTCCCCACGGTGAGCGAGCCGCCGAACATCACCAGAAGGCCAACGCCGATAAGGGCGATGGCCGCCCCATAGCCAATGGAGATGAACCACACGTACTTGCGGAAGCCGCAGGAGCTGGCGACAAGCGCCAGGGCAAGAAGGACGAGAAAGTTGCTCATGCTGGTACCTCGGGTTTTGGACGATGAGACGGGGAGGAAGGGCAGGTGTCGCCCGTGCGAGAGCTGCAAGTCCCGACTGACGAAGGAGCCCTCATCATTCTATGGCCCGCCTTGCACGGGCGCCACTAAGCGTTGAGTCGGATGGCCACTAAGGGTCGAGGGTGGGTCGAGGGCCCGAGACAAGAGAGGGAGCCGGAACGTCTCCGGCCCCCTCATGCGAACCTTGTCTTGCGCTTTCGCTCCCGTAGGCCGCACGCGTCTACCGCCGTGCGAGCGAGGACGGACGCGAGAGCTAGTCCTCGGCGATCTCGGTGATCGCACCGACCGGGCAGGCGCCCATGCAGGAGCCGCAGCCGATGCAGGAGTCGCCATCGGTGACCTCGGCGTGCTCGGCACCGAGCTCGAGGACGTTGCAGGGGCAGGCCTCGACGCAAGCGCCGCAGGAGATGCAGTCGTCTCCGGAGATAACGGGATGAGCCATGGGTCCTCCATTCGTCGTTTGTCACCCGACAGAGGTTTCTCTCCCAAGTGCCGGGCATGCTTTGATGAGGATAGCGCCCGCGTACCCCATTGCAAGCGTTCGCCGGATACTCCTTGGCCATGTTTTATCCGAATGCTCCATTCCGACGCGGCTGGCAACGCCCGTGCGGAGCGTGGCCCGACACCTTCGGTCCGGAGTGCCGGATTGTGCGCGTGCGCGACCCTGCGCGAGGCTCTGGCATGGTGCGACGTGGCCCACTTCTGCACGCCCTTCGTGCTCGGCCATGCCGGGGCGATGCTGGCGGCCGAGATGGGCGTCCCGCGCACCGCCGCCTCCCCAAGCAGGATGACCTGCGTGGCCGCATCGTCGTGACCATGGTGGGGGCGCTACTCGCGCGATAAGCGCCAGGACGTCGTGGTGCGTGGCGTCGCCAAGTCGCGACACAAGGACCAGATCACGCTCGTGCTCGCAGGCCAAGGCCCGTGCGAGAGGAGCCTGCGAAGGCTTTCCGAGAGGCTCGGCGTGGACGTTCGCTACGGGTTCCTCTCCCAGCCGGAGCTGTACGACCTGCTCGCCATGACGGATGTCTACGTCCACGCCTTCGACATGGAGACGGAGGCCATGAGCTGCATGGAGGCCTTCGCCACGGGGCTCGTGCCCGTCATCGCCGACGTGCCGCTCTCCGCCACGCCCCAGTTCGCGCTGGACGAGCGCTCCCTCTTCCGCGCCGGCGACCCGGCCGACCTCGCCTGCCGCATCGATTGGCGGACAGAGCATCCCGAGGAGCGCGAGCGCGTGGGCCGCGCGTATGCCCTCGCGGCGGAGCGCTATCGCATAGGCCCCTGCGTCGACCTCTTCGAGGCCATGCTCGAGCAGGCCGCCGAGGACTCGGCCAGGCCATCTTCGTGATGCCGCGCTAGCGCTCGCTTGCTGGCGCCAGGCGCCCATCCACTATGCAGACACGTGTCGAAAATATACTTTGCCTTTCTTTTGGTATCATTTCTCACGTTTTCCCACGTATTCGCGTCGGCTTGCTTCTTCGCCGACGCCTGCCAGGACTCCTATCGGGAGGAGTTGGTGTGACATGTGCCCAAGGGTGAAGCGCGTCTTCGCAAGCCTTGCGCGGGAGGCGCTCTGCCTGCTGTTGGTCCTTTGCATGGCGTCCGTATGGGCGTTCCCGGTGACGCTGGCGTTAGCGGATGACGGCGGCGACGCCACGACGGCAGCCGAAGGTACGGCTTCTGGCGGCTCGGACGCATCGGCCCACGTGCACATGAGCATCACCGCCGACAAGTCGTCCTACTCGGCCGGCTCCTTGGCGACGGTCTCCTTCAAGTACACCGTCGACCAGGGCGCCGTCAGCGAGGGCGACTATATCCTGGTGAGCGTGCCGGAGGAGATCGCCTCGTCCGTGAGCCTCATGGCGGATCCGTTGCACTTCTCGCAGACGCAGGACCTGGGAGGCGGGACCTATAAGCTCGTCTTCGGCTCCGGCGCCGCTACGGCCCTCACCGGCACCTTCTCCGCCTACGTGTCCCTGCGCTCCGACCTGACGTCGGAGACCACGGGCAGCGTTTCCTCATGCTCGGCGAGCGCGAGCATGACCGTGGTCCCCGCGGGCAGCGCGACCGGGACGTCGGGCACCTACATGGACTCGATCATGAAGGACGCCTTGACCAACGACGGCCAGGTCATCTACAAGGACTACGACTACTCCGAGGGTTATGGCGACTCCGCCGCGCAGATCGGCGTGTGCCCGGGCCTCTCCGAGAGCGACCAGACCATCGGGTACCGCCTGTTCATCAACGACAAGCTCGCCACGATGTCGGGCGTCCAGGTGGTGGACACGCTTCCCGACGGCATGTCCTTCGACACCACCCATGCCCCCGAGGTCCTCTACAGGGAGACCGGCAAGCCCGTCGATTCCAGCGAGTACCAGCTCGCCATCTCGGGCGACAAGCTCACCTTCACCTACCCCGGGACCCTCACGCAGACCGTGCAGATCAACTACTGGGCCGTGGCCGGGCAGGGCAAGAGCGTCAAGTACACCAACCGCGCCGAGATCGTGTACGAGTCGGATGGCACGACCTACCAGGAGCATCGCAACTACGTGCTGCAGTCCAGCGACTACAGCGCCGCGAGCGGCGAGAAGAGCGTGGACAAGGCGGTCGTGACGAACGACCCGGACGACCAGACGGTCGTCTACACGCTGCGCTTCTGGAACAGCAACGGGTTCGCCGCGGGCGAGATCAACCTCGTGGACGCGCTTGACCCCGAGGTGGCCTTCCTCTATGCCCAGTCGAGCGACAGCTTCTCCGTCACCTACGACGAGGCGACCCATGCCGTGAGCATCACGAACACCGCCGCGCTCTCGAGCAGCGGGGCCGACTATGTGCGCTTTGCGGTCGACTTCACGAACGTCCGCCCGGGCCGCGTTGTCACCAACACCGCAGGCGGCAACACCACCAAGACGACGAAGGAGGCAAACCTCGTCCTCACGGCGCGCAAGACC
>CADBMC010000105.1 GCA_902795635.1 uncultured Coriobacteriaceae bacterium
CGCCTTCGCGTCGATGGGCGCCGCGATGACGGCAGCCGCTGCATGCTTCTGTGCTGATTCCCGGCAACCGACTACGGCCTTCTCACGTGCCGTTGAGGCTCCTGTTCCCTCCTGGCCCTCGTGGCGAGGTGCTACTATATGAGACAGGCGGACGGATTGGGCTTCGTCCCCGAATCCCTAGCTAGAAACTGCTAGGGAGTCTTCAAAGCCCCTGCGCTATTCGCGTGGGGGTTTCGCTTTTCTCGCCTCTCAGGACGCATATGCACCTAGCTGGCGCCCGCGCTGCAAGCACACGCGCGCATGCAGGCAGCGCATGTGCGGGCGGCACTCGTGAAAATTCGCCTGCCCCACTTGGCCTTCCTGGCACCGGAAGCGACGCTCCACGCGCTAACATAAAAGCCCGTAGAGATTGCACAGCAGAGTGAATCGCGTACTACGGGAGGCCCCATGGCAAAGCACATATTCGTGACCGGCGGCGTCGTCTCCTCGCTCGGGAAGGGAATCACGGCGGCCTCGCTTGGGCGCCTTCTCAAGTCCCGCGGCTACAAGGTGATGCTCCAGAAGGCGGACCCCTACCTCAACGTCGACCCGGGCACGATGAGCCCGTTCCAGCATGGCGAGGTCTTCGTCACCGAGGACGGCAAGGAGACCGACCTCGACCTCGGCCACTACGAGCGCTTCGTCAACGAGAACCTCACCCGTGAGTCCAACTTCACCACGGGCCTCATCTACCAGTCGCTGATCGCCCGCGAGCGCAAGGGCGACTTCCTGGGCGGCACCGTGCAGGTGATCCCGCACGTCACGAACGCGATCAAGGACCAGTTCCGCCGCATCGAGGAGCAGACCGGCGCCGACGTGGTCATCACCGAGCTCGGCGGCACCATCGGCGACATCGAGGGCCAGCCCTTCGTGGAGGCCATGCGCCAGTTCCGCAAGGAGAAGGGCCTGGGCGAGACGGTCGTCATCCACGTGAGCCTCGTCCCCTACATCGCCGCCGCCCATGAGGTGAAGACCAAGCCCACCCAGCACTCCGTGAAGGAGCTGCGCTCCATGGGCATCCAGCCCGACTTCATCGTGTGCCGCTCCGACCACGAGGTCACCGAGCCCATCCGCGCCAAGATCGCCAGCTTCTGCGACGTGGACCCGAGCTGCGTGTTCGAGAACTCCGACTGCCCGTCCATCTACGACGTGCCCAAGCACCTCGCCGACCAGGGCTTCGACCTGAAGGTGTGCGAGCGCCTCGGGCTCGACCCGCGCACGAGCGACATGAGCACCTGGTACTCCTTCACCCGCGCGATGCACGCCGCCAACGAGCTCACCGACGTGACCCGCATCGCCGTCGTGGGCAAGTACACCCAGCTTCCCGACGCGTACCTCTCCGTCATCGAGGCGCTGCACCACTCCGGCGTCCACTTCGGCCGCAAGCTCGACATCAAGCTCGTGGACGGCGAGGAGATCGACCACTCCAACGTGGACGAGGAGCTCTCCGGCTTCGACGGCATCCTCGTGCCGGGCGGCTTCGGCGGCCGCGCGGTGGAGGGCAAGATCTGCGCCGCCCGCTACGCACGCGAGAACAAGATCCCCTACCTGGGCATCTGCCTGGGGCTCCAGGTGGCGGTGAGCGAGTTCGCCCGCGGCGTGTGCGGCATGGCCGACGCCAACTCCACCGAGTTCGACCCGGACTGCACCCATCCCGTCATCGACATCATGCCCGACCAGGCCGACATCTCCGACAAGGGCGGCACGATGCGCCTCGGCGCCTACCCCTGCAAGGTGAAGCCGGGCACGCTCGTGCGCGAGGCATACGGCGAGGACCTCATCTACGAGCGCCATCGCCATCGCTACGAGGTCAACAACGCCTACCGCGACGAGCTCTCGAAGGCCGGCCTCATCTTCAGCGGCGTCTCTCCGGATGACCGCCTGGTGGAGATGGTCGAGCTGCCGGAGTCCATGCACCCCTGGTTCGTGGCCACGCAGGCCCACCCCGAGTTCAAGAGCCGCCCGACCAAGCCGGCGCCGCTCTTCCGCGAGTTCGTGCGCGCCTCGGTTGCGCGTCACGAGGGGACGCCGCGCGAGCAGGTCGTGAAGCAGGGCGAGCAGGTCCTGGTGGAGAGCCAGCCCGAGTCGCGCTAGGAGACCGGCGAGCCGCATGGACCTTCGCCGTGCCCTGGACGAGTACCTGAACTACCTCGCCGTGGAGCGGGGGAGCTCGGCCAACACCGTCTCGAGCTATGGGGCGGACCTGCGCCGCTACCTCGACTCGCTCGAGCGCCAGGGCATACGCGAGCCTGACGAGGTGACCATAGGGGCCATCGAGGCCCACATCGCCGAGCTGCGCGATGCGGGCCTCGCCGTCTCGAGCACGGAGCGCGCCGTCTCCGCCATAAAGGGGTTCCATAGGTTCATGGTCTCCGAGCAGATCGCCGCGACTCACCCCACGGCGGACCTGCCTCTGCCCAAGAAGCCCGAGCGCCTGCCCGACGTGCTCTCCCACGAGCAGGTGGCCGCCCTGCTCGACCAGCCGTTCCCGGCAAGCGCGACGGGCTGGCGCGACCGCGCGATCCTGGAGGTCCTCTACGGGTGCGGCCTGCGCGTCTCCGAGCTCTGCGGGCTCGACCTGCGCGAGGCCATGCTCGACGACGAGGTGCTGCGCGTGGTGGGGAAGGGCTCGAAGGAGCGCATCGTCCCGATCATGGGCACCGCCCGCCAGACGCTTGCCACCTATATTGATGATTGGCGCGGGCGGCTCGTGCATGCGGGCCGCACCGACGCCGCCGTCTTCCTGAACGCGCGCGGCGGGCGCATCTCGCGGCAGTCGGTGCATGCCATCTGCGAGCGGTACGGCCGCTACGCGGGAATCGAGGGCCTGCACCCGCACACCCTGAGGCACACGTTCGCGACACACATGCTGGAGGGCGGCGCCGACCTGCGCATCGTGCAGGAGCTCCTGGGCCATGCGGACATCTCCACCACCCAGCTCTACACGCACATCGACCGCACGCACATCCGCGACGCCTACCTTTCGGCCCACCCGCGCGCCCATGCGGAGGCCGACCTCGGCCGATAGCCCGGTCTCGCGCGCAAGCCGCATGCTCCGCGCACGCGCCACCACAAGAGCCTTTCGAATCCCTTGCAAGCGCCCGACTCGGGCGCTGTTTTTTTCGCCTCGCGCGACCTGCGCAAACGCAAGGCGCCCGAGGAGGCGCGCCCGCAAATGCCGAGGTAGGGGCGAGTGGTTGGTGTATGGCGCCAAAAGGGGGCTAGGTGTGGAAAGGTGTTGCCGGATGTGGCGAAGTTGCCTATATTGAGGGTCGTCGACCCCGGCGAGTCGATTCGTCATCTCCATCCGAAGGAGAGGAGGGGAGCAGATGTACCTCACTGGCACCTACAAGATGAGCATGGATGCCAAGGCGCGTCTGACCCTTCCTGCAGCCCACCGGAAGGAGCTTGGCAAGACGGTCTGCCTCGCCCCGATCGACGGACGCGTTTGCGGGTTCACCCCCCAGGGCTACGAGGAGTACGTGAACGGCCTGTTCGAGTACGGCGACCGCCACTTCGACCCCCGCAGCCGTGACGACGTGAGGCTGAAGGGCTATCTCACCAGCCTTGCCGAGACGGTAGACATCGATTCGGCCGGTCGCGTCGCGCTCGGCAAGCTCGATGCCGCCCATTCCGGCAGGCTCGAGTCCCTCGGCCTCTCGGGCGATGTCACCGTCGTGGGATCTGGCGACCACTTCGAGATCTGGAACTCCGAGAAGTGGGCCGCCGAGCAGAAGGCCGTCGAGGAAGACCTAGCCTCGCTGCTCTACCACGACTAGCCGGGGGGAGGCCGTCTTGACAGACGAATATCGGCACGTGCCCGTGATGCTCCAGGAGGTCCTCGACCAGCTGGCTCCCAAGCCTGGCGAGGTCGTGTGCGATTGCACGCTCGGCGGGGCCGGCCATACGGTCGAGCTCGCCCGCAGGATCGCGCCGGATGGGCTCTCCTTGGGCATCGACCAAGACGATGCGGCGCTTGCGGCTGCAAGCGAGCGCATCGGGCGAGAGGTCCCCGGCGCACGCCATCTCTTCCTGAAGGGCAACTTCGGCGACCTGGACGACCTGCTCGTCCAGGCGGAGGTCCCCGAGGTCGACTGCTTCCTGTTCGACCTCGGCGTCTCCAGCCCCCAGCTCGACGCCCCCGAGAGGGGGTTCTCCTATAGGGAGGACGCCCCGTTGGACATGCGCATGGATCCGGGTGAAAACACCCTAACCGCAGCAGAGGTCGTGAACCACTACAACGAAGCAGACCTCGCCCGGATCCTCCGCGCCTATGGTGACGAGCGCCACGCCTCCTCGATCGCACGCGAGATCGTGAGGCGCCGGCAGAAGGCCCCCATCGAGACCACGTTCCAGCTTGTGGACATCGTGAAGGCGGCGATCCCTGCCCGCGACCGCCGCCGCGGCGGACATCCCGCGCGCAAGACCTTCCAGGCCCTGCGCATCGAGGTGAACCACGAGCTGGAGAGCCTGGAGCGTGGCCTCGACGCGGCGATCCGGTGGGCCTCCGTGGGGGGAAGGATCTGCGTGATCTCCTACCACTCGCTCGAGGACCGCATCGTCCGCCATGTCTTCGGCGAGATGAGCCAGGGCTGCACCTGCCCGCCGGACCTTCCGGTGTGCGTGTGCGGAAACGTGCCGATAGTCGAAGTGAGGACCGGGCGCCCGATCCTTCCCTCCGAGGAGGAGGTCGAGCGCAACCCGAGGGCCCGCAGCGCGAAGATGCGCGTGGCCGTCCGCCTGGACGCCACGCACGGGAACGGTGGCCCGCGGCCGTGAGGCCGCTGCCATAGCACCACGAACGCACCACCAACGCACCACCAACGAAGCCAGGACGCATCACCAACGCAACCTAAACGCACCACCAACGAACCACCAACGCACCAATGCCACACCACCAACGCAGCAGCTCGAAAGAGGCGAGTACATGGCCACCTACGACAACACAGCCCGCGACTATGTGCGCGGGCGCATGGCCGAGCCCGCCACGAACCAGGGCTTGCCCGAGCGCGAGCCGTCCCGGGACTTCGAGGTCGTCGAGGGCCGTGGGCTCGACGCCCGCGTGCGCCAAGGCGTCTCCCCGCAGTTCATGGCGCGCGTCAAGGCGGTCGTCGCCGTCGCGGCGCTCGTCATCGCGTTGGGCATCGTGCGCGTCGCGCTCAGCGCGGCGACGGTGAGCACGCTCAAGGCCTCGCAGTCCATCGAGAGCGACATCGAGCAGGCGCAGGACCTCGAGGCGGAGCTCCGCGCCGAGCGCTCGGTTCTGGGCTCCTCCTCGCGCATCGAGCGCATCGCCACGCAGAACTACGGCATGTCGCTTGCCACGAGCACCGAGACCATAACGATCGGGGACGCAAGCCAGGGCTCGACCTCCTCCGACCAGGCCACGGCATCCTCTGATGGGGATGCTGCGCAGGCCTCCGATTCCGGAGACTCGGCGGCCGCCGAGTCCTAGAGTGTCCCTCGTGGCTTACAGAGGGTCTGACATACCACCGCAGCGCAGGAGAACGCGCGGCTCCTCGTATGACGAGGCGCCGCGCGTGTCGTCGCGCGGCGGCAGGATGCGCTCGCCGAAGGGGCCGGGGCCGGAAGGCGGGCTCTGGAAGATCCTGTTCGCCTTCTGCGTGGTCTTCGCCCTCGTGGGGGTGAGGCTCTTCCAGCTGCAGGTGGTGGACGGGGGCTGGCTCTCGGACGCCGCCCAGCAGAGCCGCAGCTACCAGCACACGATCATCGGCAAGCGCGGGACCATCTACGACCGCAACGGCAACATCCTCGCCATGAGCGTGGACTGCAAGGACGTGACCTGCAACCCCAGCCAGATCGAGGACCCCGAGAAGGCGGCCGAGATCGTGGCCCAGGACCTCGGCGGCGAGGCCAGCGCCTACGTGGACTCGCTCACGGGCGACTCCACCTTCGCCTACGTCTACCGGCTCGCCGACAAGGACAAGGCGAACCAGCTCGCCTCCGACCTCTCCGACGCCGGGATCGTGGGCATCTACTTCGAGGACAACACCAAGCGCGTCTACCCGTACGGCTCGGTGGCCAACCAGGTGCTCGGCATGGTGAACACCGACGGCGAGGGAATCTCGGGCATCGAGTACCAATACGACGACATCCTGCGCGGCGAGAACGGCGCCACCTACCTGGAGCAGGGCGCGGACGGCACGCCGATCGCGGGGTCCGCCACGAAGGCGTCCGACGCGGCGGACGGCACCGACATCGTCCTCACGATCGACATCAACGTCCAGCAGACGGCCGAGCAGGCCATAGCCGACGGCGTCGAGACCTACTCCGCCGAGTCCGGCTCGGCCGTCGTCATGAACCCGAAGACCGGCGAGATCCTGGCCATCTGCTCGACGCCCTTCGCCGACCTCTCCGACCTCTCCACCATCACGAACGAGCAGCTGCAGCTCAAGTCCGTCTCGTCCTCCTACGAGCCGGGCTCGATCTTCAAGATCGTCACCTTGGCGGCGGGGATCGAGTCGGGCGTGCTCTCGGCCGACACCTACTACAGCGTGCCCGCCAAGATCCAGGTGGGCGACGACATGGTGGGCGACGACGACGACCGCGACTACCAGATGGACATGAGCGTCCGCGAGATCATGCGGCGCTCGTCGAACGTAGGCGCCGTCCTCATGGCCAACACCGTGGGCATCAAGGGGTTCACCTCCATGATGGACAGCCTCGGCATCGGCCAGCTCACGGGCATCGACTTCCCCGGCGAGGCCACGGGCATCGTCACCTCGGCCGACGACTTCACCACCACGACGCTCGGCGCCGCCTCGTTCGGCCAGGGCATCGCCGTGCCCATGATCCAGATGGTCCGCGCGGTGGGCGGCATCGCCAACGGCGGCGTCGCCATGACGCCGCACCTGCTCATGGCAAAGGACGGCGAGGAGGTGGACTGGGGCGAGGGCAAGAGGGTCGTCTCCGAGTCCACCTCGCAGAAGGTCACCGACGTGCTGCGGACCGTCGTGCAGGATGGCACCGGCGAGCCCGCGCAGGTGGCCGGCTACGACATCGCCGGCAAGACGGGCACGGCCGAGATGGCCGACGAGAGCGGAGGCGGCTACGCGAAAGGCAGGCTCATGGCGTCTATGATTGGCTATGCGAACGCCAGCGACCCCGAGGTCCTGGTATACGTAGGCCTCAACGGGACGCCGTACCTCGCGACGGACTCGTCTGCCCATGTGTTCAACACGATCATGACCGAGGCGGTCGGCGACCTGGGCATCTCGCCCGCCTCGTAGCTCCAAGGGGGAACCAGATGGACCTTTCCGTCTCAGACATCATGTCGGCGACGCCGACGCGGCTCGTGTCGGGGGAGCGCGAGGCGCGCCTCACGGGCTGCGCCATCGACAGCCGCAAGGTCGCCGCGGGCGACCTGTTCGTGGCCTTCGTCGGCGAGAGCTCCGACGGCAACGACTACGCGGCCGCCGCTGCCGAGGCAGGCGCCGCGTGCGTCGTGATGACGCGCGAGCCCAGCGCCTCCGAGCTCGAGCGCATCCAGGCGGCGGGCTGCGCCGTCCTCTGCTACGCCTCGCCGGAGCCCGACCCCGAGCGCCTGCTGCTCTCGGTGGCGAGCCTGTGGCGCTCGATGCACACGACGTGGGTCGTCGTGGCCGTGACGGGCTCGGTGGGCAAGACCACGACGAAGGAGATGCTCGCCGCGGCGCTCGGCACCACCTACCGCGTGCATGCCACCGAGGGCAACTACAACAGCCCCATCGGCATGGCGCTCACCCTGCTCGCCACGCCCGCGGACGCGGACGCCGTGGTGCTCGAGATGGGCATGAACCACGAGGGCGAGCTCTGGCGCCAGACGCTTGCGGCCCGGCCGAACCTGGCGGTGATCACCAACATCGGGACGGCCCACATCGGCAACCTCGGGTCGCGCGAGGGCATCGCGCGTGCCAAGGCCGAGGTGTGCGCGGGCCTGGAGGCCTCGCCCTTCGTGCCTGGCGGCGGCCGGCGGCTGTTCATGTGCGGCGAGGACGACTTCATGCCCCTCATCAGGCGCGAGTACTGCGACCCCGCGGGCATCGACATGACGCTCGTGGGCACGCAGGAGAGCGACGCGGTGCGCGCCGTGGGAACGACGCTCGACGAGGGCGGCCACGCGCGCCTGGACGTGGCCTTCGCCGACGGCGGCACCTGCCCGCTCGCGCTCTCCGTGCCGGGCACGCACGTGGTGCCCGACGCGCTCCTCGCCTTCGCCGTGGCCGACCTCATGCGCTGCGACCGCGCCGCCGTGGCCGATGCCATCGGTGCCACGCGGCCCTACCAGATGCGCCTCGACGTGAGGAGCGTCCCGGGCTCGCCGCGCGTGCTCGACGACACCTACAACGCGAGCCCCGCCTCCATGGCGGGCGCGCTCGACGTGCTCTGCGCGCTGCCCTGCGAGGGCCGGCGCATCGCCGTGCTGGGCGAGATGGGCGAGCTAGGCGAGGAGGAGGCCCGCCTGCACGCGCTGGTGGGCGCCTACGCCGCGGCCAAGGGGCTCGACATGCTCGCCGTGGTGGGCCAGGGCCCTGCCGCCGAGATGGTGGACGGCGCCAAGACGATGGGCATGTCCTCCGACCGCATCGAGCGCTTCGCGAGCGTGGACGACGCCGTGCGGACCCTCGTGCCCATCCTGGCCCCCGATGACCTCGTGCTCGTGAAGGCATCGCGCGCGGCCGAGCTCGACCGCTTCGTCCAGGAGGTGCTCGACCGATGATCGGCAACCCTCTCTATCCAACCTACACGGTGTTCCTTGCCGCGGGCGTCGCATGCGTCATCGTGCTCGCGCTCATGCCCTTCTTCATCCGCGCCATGCGCAAGGAGGGCGTGGGCCAGCAGATCCGCGCCGACGGCCCGCAGCGCCACCTGGTGAAGCAGGGCACCCCCACCATGGGCGGCGTCGTGATCATCGTGGCCGCCATCGTGACATGCGTGCTCTTCGGCTCGCCCACGGCTGACCTCATCCTGTGCCTGTGCGTGACGGTTGCCACCTCGCTGCTCGGCCTTCTCGACGACATCGAGTCGGTCGCCCACAAGCGCTCGCTCGGCCTCACGCCCTCGCAGAAGATGGCCGGCCTCATCGTCATCTCGGTGGCGTTCTGCCTCGTCGCGGTGAACATGTGCGGCGTGGCCCCCACCATCTCCTTCCCGGGCGGGGCCACCGTGGACCTGGGCGTTCTCACCACGCGCCTCGAGGTGGGCGGTGGCGTCGTGCTCATCCCCTGGCTCTACTGCTTCTTCGTGTTCCTGCTGCTCGCGGGCCTCTCGAACGCCGTCAACCTCACCGACGGGCTCGACGGGCTCGCAGGCGGCACGGTGCTCGTGGTCATGCTCATGATGGCCTGCGTGGCCTTCATGGAGAACCGCCTCAACCTGGCCGTGTTCGCCGGTGCGTTCACGGGGGCCTGCGTGGGGTTCCTGTGGTTCAACTGCTACCCGGCGTCCATCTTCATGGGCGACACGGGCTCGCTCGCCCTGGGCGCCGCCTTCGCCGCGCTCGCCGTGCTCACCAAGACGGAGGTCACCTCCCTCATCATGGGCGGGCTGTTCATCGTGGAGGCGCTCTCGGTGATCATCCAGGTGGTGAGCTTCAAGGCGACGGGCAAGCGCGTGTTCCTCATGGCGCCGCTGCACCACCACTTCGAGAAGAAGGGGTGGAGCGAGACGAAGGTCGTCATCAGGTTCTGGATCATCTCGGCGGCGTTCGCGTCGCTCGGCTTCGCACTCTACTTCCAGCTGGGCTAGCCCGGCGGAGGCGCCAGGGCGCCACATCAGGTACGGCATCGACCGCGAGGGGGAAGGCCCTATGGCAGGCGGCAAGGAGTCAGGCATGGCAGGCGTGGCGGACGCGAGGGGCGCCACGCAGGCTGCCCCCGCGCAGGGCGAGGCGGGAAGGCCCCGCCTGGGATCGGTGCTCGTGCTGGGCTGCGGCGGCTCCGGGCGCAGCGTCGCCCGCTACTGCGCCACCGAGCCCGCCGGCCGCGTGGACTCCGTCACGGTGTACGCCGGCCTCAAGGCGCCCGCGCCCGAGGTCGTCTCCGAGCTCGAGGTGCTCGGCTGCGCCGTCGTGAGCGGCACCGAGGACGTGCGGGGCTCCTACGACCTGTGCGTGAGCTCGCCGGGGATCTCCGTCCTCAAGCCGTTCTTCAAGAGCGCCGAGGCGGCGAGCGCCGAGGTGGTGTCCGAGCCGGAGTTCGCCTGGCGCGAGAGCCCGGGGCGTTGGGTGGCGATAACCGGCACGAACGGCAAGACCACCACGACCACCCTCGTGCGCGACCTGCTGCGCGCGGGCGGGATGGGCGCCCAGGAGGTGGGCAACATCGGCGTGCTCGCCACCGAGCAGCTGCGCGGCCGCGCGGAGGGCTCCTGGTTCGTGGCGGAGCTCTCGAGCTTCCAGCTCGCCTGCTGCTCGCGGCTGCATCCGCGCGTGGGCGTCCTGCTCAACATAACGCCGGACCACCTCGAGTGGCACGGCACGGGCGAGGCGTACGCCGCCGCCAAGGAGCGCCTGTTCGCCAACATGGGCGCCGGCGACCTCGCGGTGGTGGGCGTGGGCGACGAGGGCAGCCGCGCCATAGCAGGGCGCCTCGAGGGCCGCGGGCTGCGGGTGTGCCGCGTCTCGGTGGAGGCCGACCCCGGCACGCCCGAGGCGGCCTGGGTGGAGGCGGGCAGCCTGCACGTGAGGCTCTCCGGCGCCACCTACGACCTGCCCGCGACGGAGGAGCTTCCCCTCAAGGGCAGCCATAACTGGCAGAACATGCTCGCGGCCTCGGCCTGCGCGCTCGAGCTCGGCGTGGCCGAGCAGGACGTGGCCGGCTGCCTGCGCTCCTTCGCCCCGCTCGAGCATCGCATCGAGGGCTGCGGCGAGGTGGCCGGCGTGCGCTACGTGGACGACTCGAAGGCGACCAACGTCGACGCCGCCGAGAAGGCGCTCACGGCGTTCCCGGCGGGCAGCATGGTGCTGCTGCTCGGCGGCCACGACAAGGGGACCGACCTCTCCGGCCTGGCGCGCCAGGTGGCGGCGCTGTGCAAGGCGGCCGTGTGCTACGGCGAGGCGGGCGAACGCTTCGAGCGCGCGCTCCAAGACGCCGGCGTGGCCTCCGTCTCCCGCGAGCCCCACATGGCCGACGCGTTCGAGGCCGCGCGCGCCATAGCGGAGCCGGGCGACGTGGTCCTGCTCTCGCCCGCGTGCTCCTCGTTCGACGAGTTCCCGGGCTTCGAGGCCAGAGGCGACGCCTTCAAGGCGCTCGTCGCCGAGGCGAAGGCCGCCGAGGGACGGGAAGGCAGCAGATGACGCAGGCCACCACAAGGGCGCGCGGCGTGCCGAGGGGGCAGGCGGCATCGAGGGGTGGGCGCACGTCGCGCCCCGTCGCCTCCCAGGCGGGCTCGCGCAAGGCCGGCTCCCGGCGGGCTTCGGCGGCGCGGGACGGCTCCGTGCGTGGCGCCGGGCGCCCGTTCGCGGCCATCGAGGAGACACCCGCCCGCTTCATGACCCCGCGGATCGTCTACATCGTCTGCGTGGGGATCCTTCTGGCGTTCGGCCTGCTCATGGTGTACTCGGCATCCTCCATTACCGCCCTGAACCAGACGGGCGACGCGGCCTACCTGTTCAAGCGCCAGCTGGCGTCCGCCCTCATAGGGGTGGCGCTCGCCGTCGTCATCGCGCGGCAGGACTACCGGCTGTGGGCGTTCAAGGTGCTGCCGGCGCTCTGGGTGGTAGTGGTGGTGCTCCTCGTGGCCACGCTCGCGCTCTCGACGGCCACGAACGGCGCCACGCGCTGGGTGAGCATCGCCGGCATCTCGCTGCAGCCCTCCGAGCTCGCGAAGGCCGTCGTCATCCTCACGGGGGCGAACATCCTGCAGCGCTACGTGGAGGACTCCGAGCTCGACTTCAAGCAGGCCATCAAGCTCGCGCTCGTGGGCGTGGGGGCTCCCCTCGTGCTCATCCTGGCGCAGCCCGACAAGGGGACGGCGGCCATCACGGCGGCGGCCATCTTCGTGATGCTCTACCTCGCGGGCTTCCCCCGGCGCCTGCTCGGGGGCGTGCTGCTCGCCGGCGTCGTGCTCATGGCCGCCATCTCGCTGCGCGACGACTACTCCCGGCAGCGCATCCTCACCATGTTCGATCCCTGGGAGGACCCCTACGGCACGGGCTACCAGCTCATACAGGGGTTCTACGCGTTCGGCTCGGGCGGCCTCCTCGGCGTGGGCATCGGCTTCTCCAAGCAGAAGTACGGATTTCTGCCCTATGCCTACAACGACTTCATCTTCGCCGTCATCGGCGAGGAGTGCGGCCTTCTGGGCACGCTCGGCGTCGTGGCCGGCTTCGCCGTGATCGCCGTTGCGGGCTTCAGGATCGCGCGCTACGCGCCCGACCTCGCCGGCAAGCTGATCGCGGCGGGGTGCACCTCGCTCATCGTCTTCCAGTTCCTCGTGAACGCGTGCGGCGTGCTGGGCATGATCCCGCTCTCCGGCAAGCCGCTGCCCTTCATCAGCTACGGCGGGTCGTCCGTCATCTCCTGCCTCATCCTCGCGGGCCTCACCGTGTCGGTGTCCCGCTCGTCGAGGCTGCCGGAGACGGTCCACGACCGCAGGAGGAGTCAGATGCGGGTGGCCGCAGGCGACGGCGTCGCCGAGGCGGGCCGCGCCGCGGGCACAGGCTCGCGGGCTCGCGGGGCCTCCGGGGCGGAGGGCCTGCGCGTGCTCGACGGCGGGCGCGCCACGTCTGCGCAGGGAGGCCGCAGGCGCATAGACCTCGGCCCCTCGGCGTCCGAGCGGCTGCGCGGGCGAGGGCACGACTCGGGAAGGAGATAGCCATGGCCGAAACGGGCCGCCTCGAGGTCGCGATCGCGGCAGGGGGCACGGCAGGCCACATAAACCCGGCGCTCGCGCTCGCGGAGGAGCTGCGCGCTCGGGGCCACCACGTGAGCTTCGTGGGGCAGACGCGCCGGCTGGAGGGGACGCTCGTGCCCGAGGCGGGCTTCGAGCTCTTCCCCATAGAGGTGCAGGGCTTCGACAGGAGCCGGCCGTGGACGGCCATGTCGGCGTGGCGCAAGATGCGCGCGGCGCAGCGGGCCATAGGGGAGCGCTTCGCCTCCGGCAAGGCGCCCGACGTCGCCGTGGGCTTCGGCGCCTACGTGGAGCTGCCGCTCCTGCGCTGGTGCGCCCAGCAACGCATACCCTGCGTCATCCACGAGCAGAACTCGGTGGCGGGCCTTGCCAACAGGATGTGCGCGCCCTCCTGCGCGAAGGTGTGCGTGGCGCTGCCGGCGGCCGAGGCGGCCTTCGAGGGCAAGGCGGACCCGGAGCGCATCGTCGTCACGGGCAACCCCGTGCGCGCGAGCGTGCTCTCGGCGGACCGCGCCCGCGGCCGGGCGTCCGTGGGGGCGAAGGACGGCGACGTCGTGGTCCTCGTCTTCGGCGGGAGCCTGGGCGCGCACCACCTCAACGAGGCCGTCATCTCCCTTCGCCATGAGCTCATGGGGCGCCCGGACGTCGTGGTTGTGCACTCCACGGGCGCCGAGGACTTCGACTGGGCGTCCTCCGAGCTCTCGCTTGGCGAGGAGGAGCGCGGTCGCTGGCACCTCATGCCCTACATCGACGACATGGGCGACAAGCTGGCCGCGGCCGACCTCGTGGTCTCGCGCGCGGGCGCGAGCTCGATCGCCGAGATCGCCGCGCTTGCCGTGCCGGCCGTGCTGGTGCCCTACCCGCTCGCCACGGGCGACCACCAGACGACCAACGCCCGCTACCTCGTGGACGCAGGCGCCGCCCGGCTCGTCGCCGATGACCAGCTGGACACGCCCGCGTTCTCCCAGGAGGTGCTCGGCCTGGTGGACGACGCCTCCGCGCGCCAGGCCATGCGCGAGCGCTCGGCGGGGCTCGGCCAGGCGAGGGCCGCGCAGGTCCTTGCTGACGAGGTGGAGGAGGCCGCAGGCAGGCCGTGAGGCTGCCCCATGCGGTAGAGTAGGTTGTTGGGCCGCGCGTCGGCGCGGCGTGAGACGACATCCCTCCCGGCATCGGAGGTGCTGAGACATGGCAGAGAGAGCTTCGGGCCTTCCCTTCGAGCGGGCCCACTTCATAGGCATCGGCGGCGCGGGCATGAGCGGCATCGCGCTCGTGCTCCACGAGCGCGGCTGCACCGTGACCGGCTCGGACCTCAAGGCGTCGCGTTACGTGCGCTCGCTCGAGGACGCCGGCATAGAGGTCACGATCGGCCACGACGCCGCCACGATCGACCGCGTGGACCCGGACGTCGTGGTGATCTCGAGCGCCATCCCCGAGACGAACCCCGAGCTCGTGCGCGCCCGCGAGCTCGGCATCGAGGTCTGGCAGCGCGCCCGCATGCTGGCCGCGCTGGGCTCGGGCCGCACGACCATCGCCGTGGCCGGCACGCACGGCAAGACGACGACCTCCTCGATGGTGGCCACCATGCTCGACCGCATGGGGCTGGACCCGACGTTCCTCATCGGCGGCGTCGTGGAGGGCTACGGCACGAACGGCCGCAACGGCTTCGGCGCCTACTTCGTGGCCGAGGCCGACGAGTCGGACGGCTCGTTCCTGTTCCTCGACCCGCACGTGGTGATCGTGACCAACGTCGAGGCCGACCACCTGGACCACTACGGCACGCTGGAGAACCTCGAGCGCACCTTCGTGAAGTTCATGGCGTCGGTGGGCGAGGACGGGCTCGTGGTGTGCTGCGGCGACTCCCCTCGGCTCGTGGAGCTCGCGCACGAGTCGGGACGGCGCGTGGTGACCTACGGCCAGGGCGCCTCGTGCGACTACGTGTGCGTCCCGGGCGCCCCCACGGCAACGGTGGTGACGCGCTTTTCTGTGCGCACGCCCGCGGGAGACGAGCTCGAGCTGTGCAACCATGCCAACCCCGGCATCCACAACGTGCTCAACGCCACCGCCGCTCTCGCCGTGGCCGACCAGCTCGGCCTCGACGTGCATGAGGCCGCCAAGGCGCTCTCCGAGTTCCGCGGCGTGCGCAGGCGCTTCACCCATGTGGGCGACGTCGCGGGCGTCACCCTCGCGGACGACTACGGCCACCACCCCACCGAGATCGCGGCCACGCTCGCTGCGGCCAAGAGCCTCGGCTTCTCGCGCATCGTCGAGGTGTTCCAGCCGCATCGCTACTCGCGCACGAAGGCCCTGGCCGACCAGTTCGCCCATGCCTTCGATGGCGCGGACGTGCTCTACGTCATGGACGTGTTCTCCGCCGGCGAGATGCCCATCCCCGGCGTCACGGGCAAGCTCGTGGCGAGCCGCGTGAGGGACGGCGGCGAGGTGGGAGAGGTCTCCTACGTGCCCGGCCGCCGCGACCTCGTGAGGCGCCTTGCCGACGAGTGCCGCCCCGGCGACCTCGTGATCACGCAGGGGGCAGGCGACGTGACCTCCATCGGCCCCGACCTCATGGCCGAGCTCGCCGCCCGCGAGAAGGCGGCAACCGGCGAGGCCGCCGAGGCCTACGAGCAGGCGGAGCGCCAGGCGGAGGAGCATGACGTGTTCGGCGGGGGCGAGGCCGAAGCGTGAGCGCCTACAACGCCTACATGGCCCTTTCCGGGGCCATAGCGGGCGAGGTGCGCCGAGACGAGCCCCTCTCCCGCCATACGACCTATCGCATCGGCGGGCCGGCCGACCTCTACGTGACCTGTGAGTCCCACTCCTCGCTCGTCTTCTGCGTCTCGACGCTCGAGAAGGAGCAGGTGCCCTGGGTCATCCTCGGCAGGGGCTCCGACGTGCTCGTCTCCGATGCCGGCTACCGCGGCTGCGTCGTGCGCCTCGCGGGCCAGCTCGGCCAGTCCACGTTCGCGTCCGACGGCAGCGTGACCGCCGGCGCCGCCATCCCCATGCCCAAGCTCGTGAACGAGACGCTCTCGCATGGGCTCTCGGGGCTCGAGCCGCTGGTCGGCGTGCCCGGCACGCTGGGCGGCGCGCTCACGATGAACGCGGGCACGCGGCGCGAGTGGATCGGCTCCATCGTGCGCGACCTCGTGGTGCTCAGGCGCTCCGGCGAGCTGCATCGCTACCTGGCGGCCGATCTCGCCTGGGGCTATCGCGAGACGACCATCCCGGCGGACGAGGTCATCCTCGAGGCCACCCTGGAGCTTTCGCCTGCTCCCAAGGAGCAGGTCGCGGCCGAGATGGAGCGGCGCCTCGCACGCAGGCGCGCGAGCCAGCCGCTCGGCATGCCCTCGTGCGGGTCGGTGTTCAAGAACCCCGGTCACGGCGTCTCGGTGGGCGAGCTCATCGAGGGCTGCGGCCTCAAGGGATATGCCGTGGGCGGCGCGCGCGTCTCGGAGGCGCACGCGCACTTCATCGTCAACGAGGGCGGCGCCACGGCGGCCGACGTGCTGGCCGTCATCCGCCACGTGAGGGACACGGTGAGGGAGGCGAGCGGCATTGGCCTCGAGTGCGAAGTCAGGTTCCTCGGCTTCGGGGGCTAGCCGCAGGCCCACGAGGCGCGCGGATGCGCCCTCTGGCAGGTCATCGCGCTCGTCTTCGCGCCAGAAGGCCCCGCGCGCCCAACGCGCCCCCAAGCCGGCGAGGCAGTCCAAGCCGTCCAAGCCGGCAAAGTCGGGCAAGGCCTCCCGGCAGTCGATGCCGAAGGCGTCGTCCGCGCGTTCGGGCGCCAGGGGCGCCTCGGGCTCTTCCGGGAGCACGAGGACGAGCCTCGACGCGGGACGCGCCTCGCGCGCC